>JAKSPR010000173.1 GCA_024404655.1 Clostridia bacterium
CCTTGCATGCTTCGCGGGGATTCCTATCCGGGGTGATGTTGTTTTTGAAGTATATTTTACGGCGCTGAATGAACCGTAATCGTTTTTCTGCAGCCGGGTCGCATGTTGAACCACACATTTCCCCTACTGCACCGGATGGAAAGAAAATGTGCGAATCTTGTAAAAATATGCTGATATTCACCAAAAAGGCACGGATTCTGTATTTTTTTTCACAAAAAAGGCATTACATCTTGACTTTTCATCCAAAATGTGATAAAGTTTATTTACTTTCTATATTATATGGGATTTCTTTAGAAATACCATTTGATAGGGAAGCGAAAACTTTAAGTGAGGTATATCTATGGTTCTCAAAATCCTTCTTCTTGTGGTGTACTTTGCCGTCATGATCGGCATCGGTTTCTACTGCCGCAAGAACGCAACTGACGTCAATGGTTTCGTCCTCGGCGGCAGAAGCGTCGGCCCGTGGCTGACTGCTTTTGCTTATGGTACCAGCTACTTCTCCGCAGTCGTCTTTGTCGGCTATGCAGGTCAGTTCGGCTGGAAATACGGTATCGCCGCAACATGGGCAGGTATCGGCAACGCCATCATCGGTTCTCTCCTTGCATGGGTCATCCTTGGCAGACGCACCCGTATCATGACCCAGCACCTCGATTCCGCAACCATGCCCCAGTTCTTCGGCCAGCGTTTCGGCAGCCCAGCACTGAAGATCGCAGCCAGCGTCATCATCTTCATCTTCCTGATTCCTTACACCGCATCCCTGTATAACGGCCTTTCCAGACTGTTCGGTATGGCCTTCAACATCGACTATTCCGTCTGTATCGTCATCATGGCGATTTTGACCGGTATCTACGTCATCGCCGGCGGCTACATGGCTACCGCGATCAACGACTTCATTCAGGGTATCATCATGCTCTTCGGTATTGTTACCATCATTGCAGCAGTCCTGATGAGCAAGGGCGGCTTCATTGAAGCGCTCAACGGCCTCGGTCAGATCACCGATGAAACCGTTTCCACCACTCCCGGTATTTTCGCATCCTTCTTCGGTCCGGACCCGCTGAACCTGCTGTTCGTCGTCATCCTGACCTCCCTCGGTACCTGGGGTCTTCCCCAGATGGTCCAGAAGTTCTACGCCATCAAGAATGAGGGCGCAATCCAGAAGGGTACCATCATTTCCACCATCTTCGCTCTGGTTGTCGCAGGCGGCTGCTACTTCCTCGGCGGCTTCGGCAGACTTTTCTCCGATCAGATCGACATCGCGGCAAACGGTTTTGACTCCGTTATCCCCACCATGCTTTCCAACCTGCCCGCAGGTTTGATCGCACTGGTCGTCATCCTGGTCCTCAGCGCATCCATGTCCACCCTGTCCTCCCTGGTCATCGCATCCGCATCTACCCTGACCATCGACTTCGTCAAGGGCAACATCGTCAAGAAGATGAGCGATAAGGCTCAGCTTCTCATGATCCGTATCTTCGTCGTCATCTTTATTGCGATCTCCGCTGTCATCGCACTGGTTCAGTACAAGAGCAGCGTTACCTTCATCGCACAGCTCATGGGTGTCTCCTGGGGTGCTCTTGCAGGCGCATTCCTCGCTCCCTTCCTCTATGCACTCTACTGGAAGAAGACCACCAAGCTCGCTTGCTGGGTTTCCTTCGTATTCAGTACCGTTGTCATGATCCTGAACATGATCATCCGTTCCTCTTTCCCGACCATTATGCAGAGCCCCATCAATGCCGGTGCCATCTGCATGCTGGCAGGTCTCGTCATCGTCCCGATCGTCTCCCTCTTCACGCCCAAGCCTGACAAGCAGCTTGTCGACAATGCTTTCGCATGCTATGAGAAGAAGACCGAGGTCGAACAGAAGACCGCTCTCGGCAACTGATATCCAAGTACCCCAACGAAAGGACAAAAAATCATGCCAGTAACCGAATTTCTGGAGCGCAACGCACGGCTTTACGGTGATGAAGTCGCCCTGGTTGAACTCAACCCCGCAGAGCGCGACACCCGGCGCTACAGCTGGAAGGAATATGAGCTGATTGAAACCAGCCGCACCGCCCCCTACCGCAGAGAGATCACCTGGAGCGTCTTTGACGAAAAGGCGAACCGCTTTGCCAACATGCTGCTTTCCCGCGGCGTGAAGAAGGGCGATAAGGTCGGTATCCTCATGTATAACTGCCTTGAGTGGCTGCCCATCTACTTCGGCGTCCTCAAGACCGGTGCCATTGCCGTACCGTTCAACTTCCGTTATGACGCGGACGAGATCCTTTACTGCGTCGAGCTTTCCGAAGCTGATGTCGTGGTCTTCGGTCCCGAGTTCATCGGCAGAATGGAAGCAAACGCCGAGCGCCTTGCCCGCGGCCGTATGCTGATCTACGTCGGCGATAACTGTCCGCCTTTTGCAGAGAGCTACCGCGAGCTCGTCGCAGACTGCTCCAGCAAGAGCCCGAACATCCCCCTGTCCGAGGATGACTACGGCGCAATCTATTTCTCTTCCGGCACCACCGGCTTCCCGAAAGCCATTCTTCATAAGCATCTGAGCCTGACTCAGGCCGCCGAAATGGAGCAGAAGCACCACGGCCAGGGCAGAAACGATACCTTCCTCTGCATCCCGCCGCTGTATCATACCGGCGCGAAGTTCCACTGGATGGGAAGCCTGGTCGCAGGCTCCCGTGCCGTCCTTCTGAAGGGTGCAAAGCCGGCGGATATCCTCTCTGCCATGTCCGATGAGCACTGTACCATTGCATGGCTGCTGGTGCCGTGGGCACAGGATATCCTCGATGCTCTTGACAGAGGAGACCTCAAGCTGTCCGATTATAATCTCTCCCAGTGGAGACTGATGCACATCGGCGCACAGCCCGTTCCTCCGTCCCTGATCAAGCGCTGGAAGGAGTACTTCCCCAAGCACGATTACGATACCAACTACGGTCTGAGCGAATCCACCGGCCCCGGCTGCGTCCATCTGGGCGTGGAGAATATCCACAAGGTCGGTGCCATCGGCGTCCCCGGCTACCGCTGGGAGTGCAAGATCGTCGATGAGCAGGGTAATATCGTCAAACAGGGCGATGTCGGTGAACTTTGTGTCAAGGGTCCCGGCGTCATGACCTGCTACTACAACAACCCCGAAGCAACGGCAGAAGTCCTGCGCGACGGATGGCTGTATACCGGCGATATGGCAATGCAGGATGCAGACGGCTTCATCTTCCTCGTTGACAGAAAGAAGGACGTCATTGTCTCCGGCGGCGAGAACATTTATCCCGTCCAGATCGAGGACTTCATCCGCACCTGCGATAAGGTCAAGGACGTTGCCGTCATCGGTCTCCCCGACAGACGTCTGGGTGAGATCACCGCAGCGATCATCGAGGTCAAGGAAGGTTATACCTGCACAAAGGAAGATATCGAAGAACTCTGCCTCGGTCTGCCCCGCTATAAGCGCCCGAAGGAGATCATCTTCGAGACCATCCCGCGCAATGCAACAGGTAAGATCGAAAAGCCCAAGCTCCGCAAGATGCACGGCGCAGATAACCTCGTAGCAAAAGAAAATATGGGCTGAGCCCCATAAAAAAAGCACCCGGATTTCCCATCGGAATCCGGGTGTTTTTTCGGCAAAAAATCCGCCCGAAACAGTGATTCTCTGTTTCGGGCAGAAAAAGATGTACGGTTACTTATTCAGCTCGGCGACGACGTCGATTTCCACCAGCGCGCCTTTGGGAAGGCTGCTGACAGCAACGCAGGACCGTGCGGGTTTGTTCTTGAAATAGTGTTCGTAGACTTCGTTGAAGGCATAGTAGTCGTCCATATTCGTCAGATAACAGACCGTCTTGACGGCGTTGTCAAGAGAAGAGCCTGCCTCTTTCAGAACGATTTCCAGATTCATGCAGACACGGTGCGTCTGCTGCAGCACAGTGGTGCCCTCCATGTCTCCGGTTTTGGGGTTCATGGCGATCTGACCGCCGGCGAAAACGAGATTGCCGGAGATAACGGCCTGGGAATAGGGACCGATGATAAACGGTACTTTTTCCGTGATTACGGTGGTGCTCATAGGAACTCCTTTCTGAACTTTCTGTATTTTCTGTGAACTTTGATTATTTTTTGACGTACACTTATTATACATAGGAAAATCCTGTCTGTCAAGAGGAAAAAGCATATAAATACCGAAAAAACTGCATAAAATAAAAAATTAACGGAAATAATTCCTGATATATCGGAATTTTTATTCAGTCACGAAAGGAATTTTGCCTATGGATACCAAAACTGCCGAAAGACCAAAGTCAGAGAAACCGCAGAACGCCGACCTGCTCCTGTGCTCCGACCTTTATAAGAATGCCGCCCTCCACGCGGAGGCCTGTACCAGACTGATCGGATACCTCGTCCGCGATGGGGAAAAGCCACAGAAGGATACCGATCCGAAGACAGTTCCCCTGAAAGAGGAACTGACCGCCATGATGAACTGCTTCTCCGGATACGCTGCCCGGGCAGGAGAGAGGCTCCATATCCTCGGTGCTCCGCCCGCCCATCTGTCCATGCTCGACCGTATGCCCGCCGAGGTCGGGATCACCGTGCAGGCCATGGCGGACCATACACCCTCCGCTCTCGCAGAACTCATGATCAGCCAGTTGGAGATCGGCTCCGTCGATATGACCCGCGCTCTGCACAGCTGCACAGCGGACGGCTGCTCAGCCGAAACCGCAGAGATCGCCGACGCCCTCATCGCCTATACCGGCCATTGCTCCGATCTTCTGGAATCGTATCTCTGATCCTGCGGCATAAGCCAGAGCCCCCAAGAAACGCTCCACAAGCGCTTCCGGGGGCTTTTTGCTGTCACAGCATAAATAATCCCCGAAATCCTCCAAGGCCCGTTATGCCCGTCATTCACAGCTCTGTCCGCCCGCTCCGCATCGCAGATACCCTCTGACTTCAAGAAAGAATGACTGCTATATACAATCAGATGAATGTTATAAATAATTCAATATCTGTTTATACTTCCGACACAATCATGCTGTATACTATCCTCATAAGGTTCAAAAGAACCTGTAATCAAATCATCAAATAGCGATTCTTGAAAAAGGAGGAATCCACCCATGCGCAGCATTTTCACTTCCGGCCTTTCCATTGTTTCCTGCCATCATATCCATCATCATATCCATCCCTGTGTCGGAGACGGCTGCGGCTGCGTACCGGGCTGCGGCTGCGGCTGCCTCGGCTGCCTCCCCATCCTCATCGGAGGCGCCCTCGCCGCTGTTTTCGCGTTCCTCTTTGTGTTCGGCATCATCTTTTGATCCACCCGGCCCCGCGCTGCCTGCCCCCTCCGGGACAGTCAGCGCGTTTTCTTTATCATCTCCGCTCTGTTTTCCTCATGTTGTATAAAAAATCTCCGAAATTTTTTACATACCGCCGCACGAGAAAACAAGAGAAAAAACGAGATAACGAGAGAAAAACAGAGCATGCAAAAACATAAATTTCCAAAATCAAAAAAACTTCGGAAAAGCCCTTGACAAAAGGGTTTTCCTGTGATATACTCTTATACGTTCTGAAAAGAAAAACAGCCACGGCTGCGCTCAAAACGCGCCGTGTACCTTAAAATAACGGAGGAAAGTTACAATGTCCACTACCATGGCAAAAAAGGAAACCCTGGAACGCGGCTGGTATATCATTGATGCAGCAGGCAAGCCTGTCGGCAAGGTCGCAGCCCTCGCAGCTTCCATTCTCAACGGCAAGAACAAGCCCACCTACACCCCTCATGTTGACTGCGGCGACCACGTCGTTATCATCAACGCTTCCAAGGCAGTATTCACCGGCAAGAAGATGACCGATAAGATGTACTACCATCATTCCGGCTACATCGGCGGCCTCAAGTTCATCTCTGCAGGCGCACTCATGAAGAGCAAGCCCGAAGCAGTCCTCGAACTTGCTGTCAAGGGTATGCTTCCCAAGAACAGCATCGGCGCAGCAAGCTTCAACCGTCTGAAGGTTTACGCAGACGCTGAGCACAAGCAGCAGGCGCAGAAGCCCGTTTGCATCGAAGCATAACACGAATCAAGCAGAAAGGAAGTATTTGAATTATGATGTACACAAGCGCTAAGCCCTACTTCTACGGCACGGGCAGAAGAAAGAAGTCCACTGCAAGAGTTCGTCTGATCCCCGGCACCGGTGTTATCACCATCAACGGCCGCAGCATTGACGACTACTTTGGTCTGGAGACCATGAAGCTCATCGTCAACCAGCCCTTCGGCGTTACCGGCACGGAAGGCAAGTTTGATATCGTCTGCACCGTTATGGGCGGCGGTTTCTCCGGCCAGGCAGGTGCTATCCGCCATGGCGTCGCTAAGGCTCTTCTCCAGGCTGACGAAACCAATCGTCCTGCCCTCAAGAAGGCTGGCTTCCTCACTCGTGACCCGAGAATGAAGGAAAGAAAGAAGTACGGTC
>JAKSPR010000174.1 GCA_024404655.1 Clostridia bacterium
ATACGCTGAAAGAAATTGACATCGCCCACCGGATGGGAATTGAAGTCTTTGTTATTGATACGGGCTGGTACAACAAAACCGGTGACTGGATCGTCGATGATGTCCGTTTCCCGGATCATCTGAAAGAAGTCAAAGCACGGCTGGATTCCTACGGTATGAAACTCGGCCTGTGGTTCAATCCCATCGTTGCCGCAAAATCAACGGCGATTTTCAGAGAGCATCCTGAATATGTCATCAGTCACAACGGACAAGAAAACTACTGGGGCCCGATCTGGGAGACGGAAGAAAGCTACGGTATGTGTCTCTGCTCCGGCTATACCGATTATTTCATCAAACGTCTGATCGAACTGAACAAGACCCTCGGTGTCACCTATTTCAAATGGGATGCCATCAGTCAGTACGGATGCAATGCGACTAACCATAACCACGGCTGCGGGGACGCCAAAGAGGCCGGAGAATGTTATGCCTATGGGCTTGGACTGCAGATGCAGCGCATTGTGGAAGAGCTCAGCGCGGAATGTCCCGACGCCATTGTGGACTTTGATGTGACAGAGGCAGGACGGTTTGTGGGTCTTGGCTTCCTGTCCGTCGGCAAGTATTTCCTTATCAACAACGGTCCGTACTTCTCTTCCTTTGATATCCCGTCAAGTGATAAGAGATCACCCGATACCATCAATGTCTTCTTCTATCCAGGACCGGCACGGAGCCGTGTCTGCAGAAAATCCATTCTGTTTGATGAACTGATTCCATCGGTCCTGTTCTTGACGCATTTTCTGCCGGATGCGCCGAGACTTTCCCAGAACAATGCGATTGCATCCATGCTGCTTGGCGGAAACGGTATCTGGGGTGACCTTCTGACACTTTCCGAAGAAGATATTCAGGTTTTTGCGGAAGCGACCGCGCGTTACCGCCGTGTTCGCGATGATGTTACGGAGGCTTATCCCATCATCCGCGGCAAGATCGGCGGCAGCCCGGAAATCTACGAAAAGCTGAACGAAAACGGCCGCGGTATGGTGACATTCTTTACCCATTCCGGAGGCGAATTCAAGCACATCACGAAAAAACTGCCGGATGCATCATCGAGGATTGTCACGGGTGCTGACCATGTTGAAGTGAAAAACGACCGTCTGATCCTGACCGTGAAGCTTTCAAACGACGAGGCACGCTGTGTGTTTGTGGAATGAGAGAGGTCTATATATGAAACGATATCTATCTGTATGGTTAATATTTCTGCTGATGCCATGTCTGCTCTGCGCCTGCGGAGAGTCGAAGAACGAGTCAGTAGAAACCGAACCGCAGGAATCCCAAACGGAAGAAAAAGAGGAGACCGCCATGAATGAAGAATCCAAAACCGAACGTGAAACGGACGCTGACGGTCAGTATCTGTTCGATATTCCCGAAACCTTGATGGGTGTGTATCTCTCCCCCGGCATTGACGGTGCGGAGGTTGAAGATGCGGAGGGTTCTGACTATATCAACGCAGTCATCGTATCCGCATTTGATGATTATGATTTCACACTCCAGATCCGGCTTGCAATCAAAAACGGAAATGCATTCTGGATCAACACGCAGTTTCTCGAAACCGGATTCTTTGAAAATAATGAAGGACAGCGGGAAATGGGTGTCCGGGAGGACTGGCAGGAGCGCATGGATGCGCTGGCTGTGATCATCCGCCGGGAGAAAGCCTGGAATTACTTCCTCGGCTTCTATATGGATGAGCCGCTGCTCAACCGCTTCACCGCGGAACGGGTCTATGCGCTGTCCAAATACAACCATGACACCTTCAGCAAGCGTTATTTCATCTGCTTCTCCGTTGAAGAAATTGTTCCCTCAGAATACTCCGACCATGTTGCATACGGACGCATGACGAAAGAATATTCGGTCTATGTCACAGATGCTGCATACGATATGTACTGGGACTATGACGAATGGAGTGCGAAATATAAATCCATCAACGAAAAGATGAAAAAAGAGCTGCCGGATGATGTCCGTATCTGGTACATTCCATGGGCATATTCCTACAATGACAAGACTTTTGAGGAAGTGGCAGCACTGGAACCGAAGCTGATTACACACCTGAATGCAATGTATGACTTCCTTATGGCTGAGGAACACAAAGGCGGACTGATGACCTTCTGCTGGCGTGGTTCCCGTCTTGGATTCTACGGCATGGAGGAACTCATCGCAGAAAACGAATGGATGGGTTACTTTGATCGGTTCCGGGAAATCGGAAAATCGCTTTGTGAGCATTAAAAAAAACAAACTGCTGTCCGGAGATAAAATCGGGCAGCAGTTTTGTTATGTAGTCTTTTGTCGGGAACGATTCTGTATTACTTCATCACGACCGGTTCGTTATTATAATAGAAATACCGGAGATTCGGGATACTCTTCACAATTTCCATAAGGTCATCAGGGAGTTCTCTTTCCGATGTGATATCCAAACTGTTGATTCCGCTGATCCCGGACAGTGCGTGATAATCCGTTGCATCGGCAGAAAAACTGAGCTGATGAATGATCTTGCCGGTAAGGGCTGTCAGATCCGGGATTTTCGTGTTTGTAATGTCCAGTGCATTGATTGCTCCATAAGTGTCAAACATTTCCAGATTATCAACCGCCGTATTTCGCAGTGACACACGGACAATAGATCGTTTATCCGGCAGCGTGACCTTGGAAAGCTCTGGATTTCCATTCAGTTCGAGTGTGTAAAGACCAATGAAATCGGTCAGATCAATCTCTTTCAGAAGATTTTCGGATAAATCCAGCGCTTCGATTCTGGGTTTTGTGATCCGGTGGAACAGTTCCTCTGCATCTGTCATCTGGCAGTGATTGATAATCAACGATTCCAGATATTGCGTATTCCCGATATCATCAATCCAGTTTTTATCCGAAGTCCGGTCGGCTTTATTATTCAGAACCGCGATGAATTCTTCCGAGCTGATATCCGGATTGATCAGGCAATGATTACCGCTTACCACAATCGTGTGGACTGCATCGGGGACCCGGCAGCTGACACTGATCTTTGACGTACGGCCGACTGCTCCGTATTGATTAACGGGTACAATGCTGACGATTCCGTCATAATTAGATATGATGACTGCATCCTCGCACAGATCGAGTGAAGAATGGAAAGAATTGATCTGATTATCCCGTTTGACATAAGCAATCGTTCCGTGATATCCTTCATACCCGATCGAAACATCGCCGCCATGGTATTCCGTTATGATCTTCTTCGTACCCGGGAACAGTGCGTCATATACTTCCTCATTCTGATAGAAATTCTCAAGGGAGAATTGACCGATCATCTGGTATATATAGCAGTATTGTCTCAAGAATTCGATCAGCGCGGTTTCCCGCTTCGCCTGTTCCGGGTATTCCTTGAACAGTTTTGCAAAGATTTCTTCAAAATTTCCGATAGCGACAAAGTGATCCATGCGGTACACCGGATTTGTGCTGAATATCGTTTGTGTATTCTCATTCAGGACATTCATGGCGAGCTGTACAGATTCACTGTAAACCGGAAGATATTCTTTCTCCCACGACACTGCGTTGACAGTGCGGATATAGGCATTGAGGATACCGTATATATTCCGCATCTGATCGTCAAAAGTGCCGGATACCATCACTGCAGGGTATTCTGTATTCCCCTTTGAGGATGCCTGCAAAGTCGGAATTCCTGTGGCTGCGGCATTGTTATCCGCTTCTTTATGATCGGACGGCAGGATATCCGGATCAGGTACGGCATCTTCCCCGGACGTTTTTTGAGACACAGCATGCACGGAAACATAAGAGATACCGACCGTACCGACGGAAAGAAGGACAGCCAGTACGGCGCAGACGACCCGGTTCTTTTGTGTCTTTGTCAGCCGCAGAATCCGTTCCTTCAAAGGAGAACCATTGAAGCTGATCACATAACGATTCTTTTTCGGAACTGTGTTCAAAAGAATTCCGGCATATTTCAGACGATTTTCCTCGTTCAGGTGAGAAGAAACCGCATCGTCACATGCCAGTTCCGCATCTCTTGCGGAAAGAACGGCTGCTGCCCAAACAAGAGGATTCCACCAGAATACCGAAACAGCCGCTGCACGGAAAATTCCCCAGATGGGATCACCATGAAGAAGATGGGTATATTCATGACCGAGGACCATCTGTTCAGCGTGTGAACCTGCAAGTGCTTCTGTGATGTAAATATGCGGGATCAGACCTGCAACGCACGGGACCGAAGCGTTTTCGGAAACATAAACCTTGACACCGTGGAAATACCGATAGAACTTCCGATTTGTGCGCAGACTGTGATCAAAGGTCAGATATGTTATAAGAAACCATGCAGAAACGATGACTGAACCGATGCATGATACAAGGATCGCAATTTTTGCGGCATCAGACGGTGCTGTATTTTTCTGAATTGCCGTCGTTAATGCTTCCGTTCTATTCTGACTGATCGTCTTGTCTGTATAAACGCCATTTACCGACACAGCATCATCGGAAGCAGGTACATTCTCAATGTATTCAGATACCGGAAGTTTTGCTGTGGTTTCGGAAAAGATATCGGAATCTCCGGCAATTTCTGACTGCAACAAAGTAACCGGCTGTGATCGTTTATTCAGCAGACCCTCATCGGAATCCGGCATAGTTACAGAAATACTAAACAAGGAGACGGGCATTAACATGCGGATCACAACCAACAGCCAGAGTGCATACATGATTCGCGGGGATATGACTTTCCGGAAAACAGCTCGCAGAAGTAGGATCACTGCAATCACCAGGGACAGCGAAATGAGATAGTTCATCATTGTTATGACCATTCCTTTCTGAATCTCTTAATTTTGCACAGATGCTCCGTCCCTTGTACCAGATAAGGTATATCTGATAGTACATTATAAAGCATCCGGCGAAACTTCAGTTTCTTTTTTCGGATATTACTTTTTTCTTTTCTGTTCGGCAGCATCAAGAATCTGACGGAGTTCAGCAAGGTCATCATCGGAAAGCGTCTTTCTTTCCGTCAGTGCTGCAAAAAGCAAGCCGACACTGCCGTCATATACGCGGTTGAGGAACGATTCCGTCTCTGCCGGTACGATATCATCCCGCCCGACGGTCGGATAGTATTCATGAATCTTTGCTTCTTCATCGACACGGACTGCGCCTTTGGCAATCAGGCGTTTCAGCATGACGAACACCGTTGGTCTTGTCCATCCGGTCTCCGGTTCAAGCTCTTTTGCAAGATTGCCGAGTGTGTACGGGGATTTTTCCCACAAAAGTTTCATGATCTTCCATTCACTGTCGGATAATGTGATTTGTTCCATACGATTTTCCTCCATTTTGTAGACTTTTGTCTTCACCGTATTCAGTATAGCATGTGTGTAGACTTATGTCAACACCATTTTGAATAATTCACATAAAATTCATATTTCTGATGTTCTTATTTCCCTTTTGGGGTTTTTTATCCCCCATAACAGGCATAAAAGAAGACGGCCACTGCTGACCGCCTTTTGTTTATATCCGTTCTTTCAAAACAACTGACACTGTATCGCCGAAGCTCTTTCCAATCTGTTTCCGTATCTGTTTGGTGACACCGATGATATAGCATGGTGTCCCCATTTTTACAACCTGACCGCTGTATGGGACGCCGTCAAAGGCAGCATTAACAAGAAGTCTTCCCTTGCCGAATAAGGCTTTGATATCATAAGGCACCTCAACATATGCTGCATCCATATCCTCGTTCTGTAGGATAACAGCTTCAAAAGAGAGTTCCATTTCTGTTCCACCTCATTTCAGGCATGATGACCTGTTTCCATGCACCACCTTGCGATGCGGGAAATCAGGTCAGTATCAATTTTTCCATAAGGGATTCGGATTGTGCCTTTATCCGTATTGTAATCCTGCAGATCTGCAGCAAACTCTGTGACTGCCTCTGGTCCAGGATACAAGCCGATATGATGCTTTGCTGCTGCAAAATGAAGGATATTATGCCCTTTCCAATACGTCGGCATACTCCAGGAAATACGTTCTTCACACTCCGGCAGCGCGGTACGCAGTGTTTCTCTGATGAGACGCAGATCACTTTGAACTGCATCGTCCTGCATTTCAATATATTCATCGATCGATTCCGGTTTATCTTTACAATAATGGTTTTGATCTGTCTTTATGAAACTGCGGCCGCACTTGGGACATTTCCACATGTTATTTTCTCCTATTGACTGTTTATACCAATTTTTGGCCAAGATCGTATGCTTTGGAAAGATAATCACCAAAGGTTTCATCGTGGCGTGTCTTCTTTTCGCCGGGATCAAACATGGTCCAGTGATATTTACTGTAGTCCTTGACCTGCAGTGTATCGCCGCAGACGAAAACCTCTGTCGGACCGACAAAACGATCAAACGTGTTTTTATAGCCATCCA
>JAKSPR010000175.1 GCA_024404655.1 Clostridia bacterium
GAGATTTCTGTCAGTTCCGGATTATAGAAATAATCAATTCTGTAACCATTGTTTGTAACATAGCCATGACCTTCTTTACCGCTGGAATACGCTTCTGTACCATTTGGTTTACTTGTCTGATCTGCGCCGTCAAGGGCAAGCAGCCATCCGGAGTGAAACAGATAATGTGATACACCGTCAATCGTCTCTGAACAGTTGAGTGAAATATAAGTACTGAAATTCGTCTTGCCTAATGTATAAAACTTTGTTCCCTCAGGAAGAACTTCCTTGATCATAACGGGTTCCGTGTATTCCTGCAGAGGGAGATGGATCCTTAGATCCCATGTCGGCGTATAAGCTTCATGATCTCCTTGTTTGAATATCACTTCTTCAAGTCTGTGCTCTGTGATTTGTCCGCCGTTACGGTTTCTCGAGTCGAACTTCAGGACGACCGGAGAATACCATTGGGACACGCCTGTATTGATCGCTGAGTTTGCATCTTTGACGTATATAAAGTTGCTGCCGTAGATACCGGTAACTGTACCGTCCTGTACATTCATATAGTTACTGTAGTGCAGCTCCATGATCTTTCCGGGACCATAGTTTGTATCGAAAATGATGTATAGGTGAAGCGTACCCTCCGTAATCGGATTGTCAGCCATAAAGTCCCATGCATCACTGCCCTCTTCGGTTCTGTAAATCAAGGTGTCGTTGATACTTGCATTGTTCCCTTGACCTGTAAAGATATAGAAGCTGCCTTCATATCCCGAATTCTTGATTTCTTCGGCGATACGTCGGGCATTTTCACGCTGAAGTTCTTCTGTGATATAGGTTGGCTGACCATTGTTCAGCGTATCGGACATGCTCCAATAACCGCCGTTCGGAAATGCTTCCGGATGATTTGCAGGGCTGATATCAGCAAAAGGAGAAACGATATTTGCGAAAACCGCGCCGTTTGTGGTATCAACGGTCAGAAGCCACTCTTGACGGACAATGATGTCACCTGCTTCATTATTATGATCCGCATAAATACCAAGCGGGCTTTTGAAAATTTCAAAACTGTACGTTCCGACTGGACCTGTGGTAATACCTTCACCGCTGGGCGGGGTCAGCATCGCCTGATTTTTACTGTCGGGATTTCCGTTTGTCCGGTAAGTGACAGAATAGTATGTGACCGCACTGTCCTGGGGGAATACATAGGGCAGATGTGTCTTGATACTGTCTTTGCCTGTCAGGGGGTTCGGTTTGATGACAATATCAAGGTTCGGATCGAGAACATTTCCCTCGAAATCATCTGAAAGCGTCCATCCGCTCAGATCGTGGCGGGTAGAGGAACTTGAGTTGATTGTGATCGTCCAGTCGATAGTGCCGGATGCACTGTTGTAGATACCTTGCTTTGTGATACTGGGACGGGAGAAGGAATCCGTCTGTTCATCATCGTCGTACAGGGGTTCATCAAGAGAGTTCTTTGACTCGACCGTGACCTTGTTGGTAATGGTCTGTACCTGCGGCAGTTTATGTTCGCTGTCAAGAGCTGCACTGTAGGTGATGATGTACTGACCGCCTTTTTCAAGAGCGGGAAGTATGATATCTGGGAACGTGCCCTCATAGGAAACATTCTCGCCTTCCGGTGTCACGATGGTGATCTCACCGATCACATCGGCGTTTGTCAGTGTATCTTTCAGTATGACCGGCGCATACGTGCCGTTTTCGGAAGACACGACGATTTCATAATCAAGGGTACCTTCTGTCGGCTTTACGTTTTTCGATGCTTTTTCAACGGACAAGTCGCCTTCGGGATTTTTGACAGTGACAGTCACGACTTCCTTGAAGGGAAAAACGAGTTCTTCATCCTCCTTGCCGCCCATGGATTCCACAGTCGAATAGAACGTGACAAAGCCGTCGAGTTTGGAGCCGTTTTGGTTCATCTCCACATACTCATGGTCAAAGACGATGGTAACTACGCCGTCTTCGGTGACCGTATATTTTCCGGCAGGTTTGCCGTCAGGCCCCGGAACAGTACCGGAGGTCTCGTGCAGAACTTTGATGGAAGGATCTATCTGATAGGATACCTTGTAATTGTTATCGGAAAGGGTTTCGGCGGGTAATTCATAATAAAGCTGGATTCGGAGCTGATCGTTTTCGTGGACGTACTGATCCACGGGAACCCATTCTTCATTGGCGTTTTCCCTGCGCTGGATGGTGACACTGGTGATGTATTCATCCATACCAAGCGGATCCTCCGGAACCGGCGGATCTTCCGGTGCCGTGGAATCATCCGGTTCTCCAGGTTCGGCCCCTGCGTTCAGCAGCGCTGCGGCGGGTGCTTCCGGGAGCAGTCCGTCCGGGGCCATTGCGTCCGCAGACGCTTCGCCCATAAGCAGCTTTTCATTATCCTTTGTTTCAGCTGTACAGGTATCATCGTGAATATGCTCGATCAGCGTGCAGCGAAGCGTTCCGTCTTCAAAATAGCAGTCCTCCGTGTGTGCATGTTCGGACATGCCGCAGAGATAATCATCGTGCAGTCTGGGCGGCGCATCAAAGCCGGCAGTATCATGGACGTGTTCTTCCATACCGCAGATCAGCGTCTCATCCTGCCAGCACGCTTCGCCGTGGGTATGCTCCGGAATCTCACAGAGCAGCGTGCGTTCCCATGTGATGGCCGGGATGATCATCGCATACGTTGTGATGAAAACCACCACGGCGGCGAGGAAGGTCAGCACGCGGTAACGGATGCGCTGTTTTCTGTGTCGGATATTCAGTTGTTGTGTGTAGACTTTTGTGTTTTCCATCATTCACAACTGCGCCCGCAATTCGGCGCTTCTCTCCTGCAATATCGTTTAGTTTACAAATCCGAAGTCAGTCAGCGGCCAGATCCGGAATTCGATTTTTCCGATGATCTCATCAAGGTCAATACAGCCGACAGAGGAATTGCGGCTGTCAATGGAGGTGTCCCGTTTATCTCCCATCACGAAAATGGCGTTTGCGGGAACCTGATACGGGAGCTCTATGTCACATTCTCCAAATGCTTTTGCGTTCTCGGCAAGATAGGATTCATCCAACGGATCGCCCTTCTGATCGGTATAGACGTAGACATTTCCCTCTTCGTCGATATCCACCCATTCGCCGGAGGATGCGATCACGCGCTTGACAAGGACTTTGTTGCCGTAGTACATACAGACAAGGTCGCCGCGGACGATGTTTTTGCTTTTGACGGATACGATGATGTTTTCGGGATTCAGCGTCGGTACCATGGAATTTCCGTAAATACGGAAGACCGGCATATAAAGCACAGCCACAAGAACGGCGCAGGCGGCGACGACGATAAGCGTATTGATAGTACTCTGCAAAAGCCTGCGGAAGCGGATATTGTGGTTGACCCGCTTTAGTTCGGCTTCGATCATGCCGATGCGGTTGTCATCCTGCTGACCCGGCTGTTTTTCGATTGTTTCGTCTTTCATGGGTCAACATTTCCTTCCTCGGAAATCTGGGCAAAAATATCCGGATGTTTTTCAAAAAAGTTCTGCATTTTCTTTTTCATATTGGTGACCTGCATATCGGCTTCCATGATCTTATGAAGCCGTGTTCGTTCGGCTTCAGCGACAATATCCGCGGCTTTTTCTTTTGCCTCGCATAGCAGGGTTTCGCTTTCCTTGTCCCGGATGCGGATGTTTTCCAGATACTGCTCCGCAGCCTTTCCCATATCTTCATATACATGATTGAGATGCAGAACTGCCTCGGCAAGATTTCCGGCGTCGTCAAGCATCAGACGTCTTTCATTCAGTTTTTCATTTGCTGCCCGGAGTTCTTCCCGCAGGCGGACGTTCTCTTTTTCCAGACCAAGGAGCATTTCAAGAAGCTCCTTCCTGTTCATTTTTTTCAGTTCATCGTCAGCCATCGCTTATGTCCTGTTCTGTTTTTCTATAAAATATAATGAGCATGTCGATTGTCAAGAACGATCGACATGCTCAGGTTTGCTATATCTGTCTCAAGCGGTCCCGACTGCATGTCAATCATCTGATCTGCAGCTATTATAACACGGCAATGGGGACAGTATGGGGATAAAATGTTGGATTTTATTGGATTTCTGAAAAAGTATTTTCTGAAAAACTGTATTGAGTCATGTATTCCGTGGGTTTCTGCGTGATTTTACCGTCTTTATAGTCAAAGTAATCACAATCCACAAGTTCCCGGTTGATGCCGAGCAGACCGCGGGAAGAACGAAGCACATCCGAGCAGCCCACATTTTCAAAAGACGAAAGCAGGTCCGCACGGAGTTTTTTGAAATATTCCCGGTTGACCTCGTCTTCAAACAGGACGGCGATCAGCTCCAAAGTCGTACAGTCAGCGCCGTTGCGGTCTACAAGATACGCAAGAAGTTCTTTGGAGCGCTTATAGGAAAATGTCATGGGGGTACCGTCGCAGTAGATCTCAAAATTGCCGAAACACCGGATGCGGATGCGTTTTTCCTCTTTGATCGGGTGTCGTAGATTCTCAACAGCCTTGCGTACTTTTTCCACGCTGATAGGCTTTGTCAGATAGCCGCTGCAGTAAAGGTCCAGGGCATCTGCCATATATTCGGTGTAGCCGGTACAGAAAATCACGTTGCAGTCGGGATAAAGTTCCTGCAGGTGTTTTGCCATGGTGATGCCGTCAATGACGCGCATCTTGATATCCAGAAACGCGACGTTGATGGGATGCTCCTCTGCATATTCCATTGCCTTGACTGCGCTTGTGAAGCTCTGCATGGGGGTATCAGGGAGAACGGATGAGACATCGCGTTCCAGTTTGCGAAGCGCTATGGGTTCATCGTCAACAAGCAGGACGGTCATGGTTCATTTTCTCCTTTTTCCAAACGGTTTACAGAATTTTCATCCATACGGATGGTGGCCTCTGTGCCGTAGCCGGGGATGCTTGTGATAGACAATTCTCCCCCGCACAGAAGCTGCAGACGCTTCCGGACGTTGTCGATGCCAATGCCTTTGCTCTCACCGTCAAGCTCAGCGACATCAAAGCCGACGCCGTCATCAGCGACGGTGATGATAACGGAACCGTTTTCCCTGCGTGTCCGGATGGTGACGGTTCCGCCGTCCTCGGCTTCACAGATTCCGTGCTTGACTGCATTTTCAACGAGAGGCTGCAGGGTCAGGGGCGGTAATAGAAAATCGGTACAGCCAATATCGAGCTTTGTTTTCAACAGGTCACCAAAACGCTGCTCTTCGATCCAGAGATAGGTCATGGTATGTTCCAGTTCCTTGGAAAAAGGTTCCAGCCGATTGTCCTGAATGCTGTGGAGGTTGCCGCGGAGATAATCGGCGAATTTGACGGTGACGTCTCTTGCAAGAAGCGGGTCTTCCTCACAAAGAGCGCTGATGGTATTCAGGGTGTTATAGATAAAATGCGGCTGTATCTGTGAGACCATGATCTGGGTGCGCTTCTCTGTCAGATCCCGGCTCTGCTCGGCAAGGACTCTTCCGCGCTCGGCGTATTCCATACTGCGGTCCATGTGGATGACGCCATAGATCAGCATCAGATCCAGAAGCAGCACGCTCTGAACGATCTGCACGTCCGGGAAATAGATATTGTTGAGGATCGTCACGAGCACAGGCGATACCGAGAAAATCAGCAGCACTGCGCGTTTGAGCGGCGCAATCTGAGACCGGATATTCAGAATCACATTGATGATGGAAAGGATGATCGGCAGCAGAAGTACAATTGGATAGCCATAGCCTATATGGTAAATACCGTCATTGTCAATATAAAACAGGATTTCAAGGGCTGACAGAATGACCGTTGCTGCGATATTGAAGATCGAGCACAGAAACACGGCATTGATCGCAGTCTGGGACCGTTCTTTTTCCGTGCGCAGAAGTTCATACTGATACATCCAGAACAGCGGTTCAAGAAGAACTGTGGATAAAAAGCTGAACGTGGTAATGATGATGTTATGTATCCGCATCATCGGACTGCCGGAGAAGTCCCACAGGACATTGGTAGCTGCCGCGCCGATATATACCAGAATGACGAGGATTGTGAAAATGACGCCGCTCTCGTCCTGCGGCGTCTGGTCGAGGGCAACAATCATCAGAAGCATCGCAGCAGCGGCCATAGTGACAATACCGACACCGATCTCAAAGATCATGGATTCCTCAATACCAATACCCGCGACACGGTGAATCATGAAAAATGCAGCAATTACGGTCAGCAGCAACATGCCCAGCGACAGAAGGAACTGTATGATGACCGTTTTTTTATCTTTTCTCTGTATGGTTTGTTCCATGCGGATTACATCCTTTTCGTTTCGATTGTGAACTACCCACCACTTAAAGAAGTGGGGGCTTCGAACGGGAACCATACGGCTCCCTATAAGAAGTGTGGTCTTACGTTTCCGCCTGATTCAGGCGACCCTTATTCT
>JAKSPR010000176.1 GCA_024404655.1 Clostridia bacterium
TTCAATTTTCAAGGACCATTGCGCTATCTCATCGACAGCTTTTTTATTATATCACGACTGGGATGATTTGTCAATAGGTTTTTTCAACTTTTTTCATTTTTTGTAATTTTTCTGTTCAAAGACTGTCCACACAATTTTCTGATGTGCGGAAAACATCCCGGCGCTGACATTTTTTCATCCCGAAAACCGTCAGGACGTTCCAAAAAACTTGACAAAAACGGCAATCCGTGATATAGTTTAAGTACATTCACACAACCATCACACATTCCGTACGGCGTATATTTATATATGGAAGCAAAGAGCCGTCAGAAAGGAATGACCCAAATGAAAATCACTGTTGCAGGCTGCGGCAAAATCGGTGCAGCCATCTTAAAAAGTCTCGTGGCGGAAGGTCACGATGTTCTGGCACTGGACAAGAGTGCCGCTGTCATCACGGATATCACCAACGTCTACGACGTTATGGGCCTTGTCGGCAACGGTGCCGACTGTGAAACACTGGAAGAAGCGCAAATTGCCGAAACGGATCTGTTCATTGCCGTCACTGGCTCGGATGAGACGAACATGCTGGCCTGTTTCCTTGCGCGCCGCATGGGAGCCAAGCACACCATCGCCCGCATCCGCAATCCCGAATATAATGATAACAGTCTGGGCTTCATGCGTCAGCAGCTGGATCTTTCCATGTCCATCAATCCCGAGCAGCTGGCGGCGCAGGAACTTTACAACATTCTGAAGCTGCCTTCTGCTGTCAAAATCGAGAAGTTCTCCCACCGGAGCTTTGAAATGATCGAGCTTGTATTGAAGCAGAACTCCATTCTGGACGGTATGAAGCTGATCGACATGCGTGCGAAATACAAAGCGAAGTTCCTCATCTGTGTGGTACAGCGCGGAGAGGACGTCTTCATTCCCGACGGCAACTTTGTTTTGAAAAGCGGCGACAAAATCGGTGTTACAGCCTCCCCTGCCGAGATCCAGAAGTTACTCGGCGAGCTGGGGCTTTTGCAGAAGCAGGCGCGGGACGTCATGATTCTCGGTGGTTCCCGGACGGCGTTCTATCTTGCCAAGCTGCTCTGCGCCACGGGGAACTCGGTCACGATCATTGAGCAGGATGCGAAGCTCTGTGAAGATCTCTGCAGCATGCTGCCGAAAGCAGTCATCATCCACGGTGACGGCACCCATCAGGAGCTTCTGATGGAAGAAGGTCTGCGCACGGCGGACGCCTTTGTCTCTCTGACCGGCATGGACGAAGAAAACATTCTGATCTCCATTTTTGCCGCCATGCAGAACGTGCCGAAAGTCATTGCCAAAGTCACGCGGGACGAGCTGGAAACCATGGCAGCCAAGCTGGGACTTGACACGGTGGTCTCTCCCCGCGGCATTATTTCCGACGTCATTGTCCGCTATGCGCGTGCTCTGGAGAACTCCCGCGGCAGCCATGTGGAAACGATGTATCATCTGATGGACGGCAAAGCGGAAGCGCTGGAATTCAACGTCAGTGCGGATTTCCGCGGAACAGGTACGCCTCTGAAAACGCTGCAGCTGAAAAAAGGCATTCTGATTGCCGGCATCACCCGCAGCCGCACGGCGATCATTCCCTCCGGTGACGACGTGATCTCCGCCGGTGACAAAGTCATTGTCATTACGCAGGAGCAGGGTCTTTCCGATCTCTCCGATATTCTGAAATGAAAGGCGACGCCGTATGAACTATAAAATGGTCTTTCAGACGATCGGAAAAATGTATCTTCTGGAAGCGGCGCTGCTGCTGCTTCCGCTGTGCGCCGGTCTGATCTATCATGAACATACCGACGTCCGGGCCTTTCTGATCACCATTGCGGTGGCACTGGGGCTGGGACTTCTGCTCATCCTCATTACCCGGACCAAAAACCGGGACATCTTTGCCCGCGAAGGTTTTGCGATCGTCGGTCTTGCGTGGTTTGCGCTTTCCGCGGTCGGTGCGCTCCCCTTTCTCATCAGCCGTGAGATTCCCTCCTACATTGACGCCGTTTGTGAAACGGTCAGCGGCTTTACCACCACCGGTGCGTCGATTCTGCCGGACGTCTCGATTTTAAGCCACGGTGTGGCGTTCTGGCGCAGCTTCACCCACTGGATCGGCGGTATGGGTGTCCTTGTTCTGATGATGGCGATCTTTCCCTCTCAGGATTCCGGACGCTCCATTCACATCATGCGTGCGGAAATGCCCGGTCCTGTGGTAGGCAAGCTGGTTCCGCGGATCCGTGAAACGGCGCGTATTCTCTATGTGATCTACATCGGCATCACGCTGATTCAGGCGATTCTGCTCTGCATTGCGGGCATGCCCTTATTTGACAGTATTGTCCACACCTTCGGTACCGCCGGTACCGGCGGTTTCGGCATCAAACCGGATTCCATTGCGGGGTACAATCATGCGATCCAATGGATCATTACGGTCTTCATGCTGATCTTCGGCATCAACTTCAATCTGTTCTATCTGGTTCTGACGAAAAAGTTCCGCACGGCGATCCGGTCCCGGGAACTCTGGTGCTTCTTCGCCATCGTACTCACAGCAACTGCTTTGATCACATGGAACATCACGCCGATATGTGAGGGCATCAGCGAATCCCTGCGGCTGGCGGCATTTCAGGTAGCCTCGATCATCTCCACGACGGGTTATGCGACGACGGACTTCGATCTCTGGCCACAGCTTTCCAAAGGTATTCTGTTCTTGCTTATGTTCATCGGCGGCTGTGCCGGTTCCACAGCGGGCGGTCTGAAGGTCTCCCGTGTGATGCTGATGTTCCGCATGGCAAAACGGGATCTGAAGCGGATGATTCATCCCCGTTCCATGGCGGTTGTCCACATGGACGGCAAGCGGGTGGAAGACGAAACGATGAACAATCTGGGCACCTATCTTGTGCTCTACTTTGTCTCCATTGCTGCGGTATTTCTGATTCTGAGCTTTGAACCCTTTGATTTTGAAACGAATCTTTCCGCGACGGTTTCCTGTTTCAACAACATCGGTCCCGCCTTCGGTGCTGCCGGTCCTACCATGTGCTACGCAGGATATTCGGACTTCGCAAAGTTCGTCCTCTCCGTCGCGATGCTTCTGGGACGACTGGAGATCATCCCGCTGCTCATCGCGCTGTCACCGTATACATGGCTGAAAAAATGATCTTTATGCAGAAACTCCCCCAAAGGGAGTTTTTGTTTTTGTCCGGGCGGTATCCTCCCCTGTCGTCCGACTGCCGCAGAGGGGGACAAAATCACCTTTTTTCTCATTTCCGCATTGACAGAAAATGAAAAATATGATACCATGTTAGTATCCGAAATATCTTTCCAAAGAAAGGAAATTCCGATTATGAAAATGAGAGCACCCGCTTATCCGCTTCTGACCGTTGACCCTTATTTCTCTCTGTGGTCCATGGCAGATACTCTGAACGGCGATACCGTCAAGCACTGGACCGGCAAGCCCAACACCGTATGCGGCACCGTCACCGTTGACGGTGAAGAAAAAACCTTCATGGGCACAAACGGCAAACCCGCGATGACCCAGACTTCCGTCGACGTCAATGCTATGTCCACATTCTATACCTTCACGGACGGCAAGATCACACTGAAGCTCCGCTTCTTCACGCCTCTGCTTGCAGACAATCTCGCCATCATGACCCGCCCGGTCAGCTATGTGGCTGCATCCTGGACCTCCTGCGACGGCGCTGATCATACCGTCACCATGTCCCTCTGCGCAAGCGAAGAACTCGTCATGGACAAGAAGGGCGATGACACTGTCGACTGTGAGATCGTCGATGCAGACGGTATTCCCTGTGCAAAGATGGGCAAGCATGAGCAGAAGATCCTGAACCGCTCCGGCGACGACCTCCGTATCGAGTGGGGTTACTTCTATCTGGGTGTTCCCGGCGGTGAGGTTTCCTCTTTCCAGTGCGATGAGTGCGGCATGACCTTCGTCATGGGCAAAAAGACACTGACCGCAGGCGATGAGCATCTGTTCCTTCTGGCTTACGACGATATTGAATCCCTTGAATACTACGGTGACCACGTCAAGTCCGTCTGGAATGCCGACGGTCAGACCATTCTCGAAGCCATCGCTGCCGCTTACGAGCAGTATGATTCCCTCGTCATTGAGTGCGACGCTTTCTCCGACAAGCTGTATCTGGACGCTGCAAAAGCAGGCGGCGTAAAGTATGCCGAGATGCTGTCTCTTGCATACCGTCAGGTCATCGCAGCGCACAAGTGCGCACTGGATACCGACGGCAACGTCATCTTCGTTTCCAAGGAGTGCTTCTCCAACGGCTGTGCAGCTACCGTTGACGTCTCCTATCCCTCCATCCCTATGTTCTTACTTTACAATCCCGAGCTTGTCAAGGGCATGATGCGTCCGATCTTCAAGTATGCGGAAAGCGACGCATGGAAGTTCGACTTTGCTCCCCACGATGCCGGTCAGTACCCGCTGGTTCACGGTCAGGTCTACGGTGAGAACCGTCTCGACTGCCAGATGCCTGTGGAGGAATGCGGCAACATGCTCGTCATGATCACCACCACCGCTATCGCCGAAAAGGATGCTTCCTATGCCAAGGAGCACTGGAACACCCTTGCTGACTGGGTCAAGTATCTGGAAAAGTACGGCAACGATCCGGAAAACCAGCTCTGCACCGACGACTTTGCAGGCCACCTCGCTCACAACTGCAACCTTGCAATCAAGGCAATCATGGGTGTCGCATGCTTCGGTATCCTCAACTGCATGATCGGCAATAAAGCAGAAGCAGAGCACTACATGGCAGAAGCAAAAGAGATGGCGAAGTCCTGGGCTGAGCGTGCAGGCAACGGCGACGGCAGCTACCGTCTGGCATTCGACCGTCCCGGCACATTCTCCATGAAGTACAATGCCGTCTGGGACAAGCTGTTCGGCACAAAGATCTTTGCGCCGGAAGTTCTCCAGAGCGAACTTGCATCCAACTTCTCTCACATCAATCCCTACGGTATGCCTCTTGACAACCGTTCCGACTACACCAAGTCCGACTGGCTGGTATGGACTGCGACGCTTCTGAACAGCGACGACGATTTCGAGCGCTTCATCGAGCCTCTGTGGCAGGCATATCACAGAACGCCCTCCCGTGTTCCCATGACCGACTGGTACTTCACCACCACCAGCATTCAGCGCGGTTTCCAGAACCGTACTGTTCAGGGCGGTCTGTTCATCAAGCTGCTTGATGCTTCCGGCAAAATGAAAATCTAATAAAGGAGTTCAAACCAAATGAACGCATACATTTTTGATATTCTCCCCGACGGCAGAGCCGTCACCGCTTACGAGCTGGGCAAAGGCGACGTCAAGATTACCGTCCTCAACTACGGCGGAATTTTACAGAAGGTCCTCTACAAAGGCACTGACCTCATCGGCGGCTATGACAAGCTGGAAGGCTATCTGACCCAGGATGGCTATCAGGGCGCTCTGATCGGCAGATATGCAAACCGCATCCGCGAAGGTCGTTTCACTCTGAACGGCAAAGATTTCCAGCTGGCCTGCAACGAAACCGGCCGCGGTCATCTGCACGGCGGTGTTGTCGGCTTCGACAAGAAGATCTGGAACGCGCAGCCCATCGTCTCCTGCTGCTGCGAAGCGCTGGAGCTGACCCTTGTCTCCCCCGACGGTGAAGAGAACTACCCCGGCACCGCAGAAGTCAAAGTCACCTACACGGTCACCGAAAATGATTTCTCTATTCACTATGAAGCTGTCTCCGACAAGGACACGCCCTTCAACATGACCAACCACGCCTACTTCAACATGAACGGCATTGCCGGCGGTGCGATCTACGACCAGACGCTGGAGCTGGCGTGCGACACCATGTCCGTTGTTGACGATCTGCTGATCCCTGTCGGTCCCGTCTCCGTCGAAGGCCCGCCCTTTGACTTCCGCAAGCCGAAGCTGCTCTCCAAGGAGCTGATGGACTGCGACGATGCGCAGATGAAATTCGGTGCAGGTCTTGACCACAACTTCTACATCACCGGCTGCGAAAAGAAAGAATATGCCGGCAAGCAGCTGACCAAAGCTGCGGTCTTTACCGGCAAGCTGGGTGCGCTCATCCTTTACACGGACACGCCCTGTGTTCAGTGCTATGCGGGCAACTTCATGGCAGGGGATTATCCTTTCAAGGGTGGTCTTGTGAGAGAGAAGCAGCATGCGCTGTGTCTTGAGACGCAGTTTGCGCCTGACGGACCCAACAGAGGAGAAGCGATTCTCAAAGCTGGGGAGAAGTATGATTATACAGCTCTTTTCACTCTGGCATAAGTCAAGCTGAATATCATTTCACCGCAGTCCGGTTTCATGGACTGCGGTGATTTTTCGTTTTTTCAA
>JAKSPR010000177.1 GCA_024404655.1 Clostridia bacterium
GTTTTGTCAAGGGATTTCGGAAAATTCATTTCATTCTGCTCGTATATTTTTGCAAAAACAGGAATTTCGGCGGAGCATCTTGCCAAATCGGGGAGGATGTGGTACAATAGTATTATCACGAAGATGAAATGAGGTCCCCTATGAAAACCTGTTTTGTGCGGTTTATATGCCTGTTTTCCGCCGTATTGCTGCTCGCCCTTCCTGCGTTTGCCAAAGCCGGGATGGATGCATCCGTTTATTCCTTTTCCGATGATGATCCCGTCGTTCACACAGCGGAGGTTTTCCGCGCAGTCTATGAGGAAGAAAAGGATATTGAGATCCGCGGCACCCGTGCTTCCTTCTATTTCTATTATGAAAATATCATCCGCTCCACCGACAAGTGGCACGATTTTTCCACCAAGATCACCGTCGCCCCGGCGGAGATTCCCGCGCTGAAAGAAGCCCTCTCAAATACCCCTGCATACTTCATCGACTTCCGTGACGGCGACAGCTACCCCGGCACCACCGAGATCACAGTCCGCGTGAGTGACGTCACAGGTGACGGTCCCTTCCTCTTATATGGGTATGCAGAGGATGAAAACGGTGTCCCGGTGCTGGAACCCATTGCCAAGAGCCTGTCCCCCGACGGTGACGGCATGATCCGTCTGACCGTGTCCTCCGCCCTTGACTGCCTGCTCATCGCCGCAGACAAAGCGCCCTCCGGTCTTGACGCCTATATCCGTTCCATCACTATCACCACAGGCGGATTTTTCTCCGGTGCGTCCCTTGTCTGGATCATCTTCGGTACCGTGGTCGGTCTGCTTCTCATCCTGCTCATCGGTTATCTTGTCACCGTGAAGCTCTTGAAGCGCAAGCAGCAGAAACAGAAAGCATTGACAGCAGCCAAAAAGAAGAAATAAACACAGCGCTTCCCGGCAGACCCGCCGGGAAGCGCTCCTGTTATTTTAGTTAAAACCCAATCTCTGCAAGAAACTTTGCAGAATCTGATACCCACTGGGAATAGCTCTTATAGCTTTTGCCAAGACCGATACCATGCTGTCCGTCCTCATACTCCGTGAGCACGACCGTTTTGCCTGCTGCCTGCATCGCTTCTGCAAACGCAATCGAATTCTTTTTATAGTCCACAAGGCTGTCACGCTTGCTGTAGAAAACGAAGGTCGGCGGCATCATGTCGATGTGCGCGGGATAGGAATACTCCGCAATCGCAGCATCGTCGTTCATCTTCTCACCAAGGAAGATCCGCGGCATCGTCTCGTAGGTACCGTCACCCAGCGTCGTTACAGGATAGGCAAGAATACAGGCATCCGGGAACGAGGACATGGTACCGATGACGTCTCCCGCAAAATTCTCGGCAGGAGCATGCTCCGCCGTCATCACCGAAAGATGGCCGCCCGCAGAGAACCCGCAGACTGCGATTTTTTTCGGGTCAATTCCGAAATCCGCAGCATGATACCGTACATACTGGATTGCCCGCTGTCCATCCGCAAGAGCCGCCTGACCGTCATAGGGTTCATAACGGTAGCAGACAACAAATGCGTTATAACCAAGCTCATTGTATGCTCCGGCGATATCCGTTCCCTCGGAATCCTCGGACAGTTGAAAATAACCTCCGCCCGGGAAGATCACGACACTGCTTTCTGCGCCGTCGACCAGATATGTCTGAATGGTCGCTTCGCGTCCGCCGTCTGCAATTTCAAAGGGGATATTGTCCTCATGCCAGAGCGGAATCTTCGTGTGTGCCTGTACGGCAGCCATATCGAGTTCAGGTGCAGGAAGGTATTGAACAGCAGGCTCGGTTTCCGCCGTCTGTTCTGCCGTTGTCACGATCAGCTCCGAGGACTTTGGCTCTGCCGCCTCTGCGCCGCAGGAAGTCAGTAGTCCTGTCACAAGACACGCAAGGAATACCGCTGCACAGCATACTGCTTTTGTATTCATATTTCGTGTTCCTCCGTTTTTTTGCTTGTGCTTTTTATCTTATTATAACATCCATATTTTCTTCTGTCAAGAAGCAAAATATCAGGGATCCGCTTTTTTCCCAAACCCGAACATGGCAAGCATTTCCCCGTCCACCCCGCGGAGCAGAACCAGTGCGCAAAAATAGACAGCCGCCCCGCAAAGAACAGAAAGTATCGCCGCAAGATCACCGTTGATCCGGGACATGAGCAGCCGGTATGCCGCATCAGCCGACACAGCACAGAATAAAGACGCTGCTCCCGGCTTCCAGAGCACCGCCGCGGGCGACAGCTTTACCCCCGTCAGCCGCACCGTGAAGATCAGATTGCATACCGCCATCGTCACATAACATAACACCGTACTGATGGGCGTTGCCAGAATCCCCACCGTCGGGATTCCCGTCAGAATCCATTCAGAGGTCAGCTTCACCGCAGCACCCGCCGCCATGGAGACCATCGGATATTTCGCATGATCCGTCGCCTGCAGGACTGCGTTTGTCATGGCAAGCATGGAGAGGAAGAACACGGCAAGCGCTAAAATCCGCAGAAGCGGCGCACCCGTTGCGGCAAGATCATCCCGGTAGAGCAGTCGGAGCAGCGGCTCCGCCATCACGGACATTCCAGCCGTACAAGGCATGGCAACAAGCGCTGTTGCAGACAAAGAACACCGCAGAATCCGGTCCCTGCGCTCCGCTGTCCGCTCGGAACAGGCCGCCGTGATAACAGGAATCAGCGCTGTCGTCACCGGATAAATGAGGATCGGCGGCAGATTGAACATCGGTACCGCAAGGGCCGTATAGTTGCCGTAAAGCCGCAGAGCTTCCGCTTCCGCCATGCCCGCCCCGCAGAGCCGCCGGATCACGATCATGGAATCCAGCATATCGCACAGACTCATGACCGAAGCACTCACCGTCACGGGCAGTGCGATCCGCATCAGCCGTCCGGTCACCCCTCCCATCCCAAAAGCCGGTTTCCCGATATTCCCCGTCAGATGCCGCCGTCCGACGACGGGCAGAAACAAAACCATCACGAGCATGCCGAGAAGACAGCCCACCGACAGCCCCGAGATCGCATAAGCCGCCACGGTGTAAAGCGGATATCCCTTTTGTACTGCATAAGCCCCGAAGGCAAGCCCGCAGCCCATTTTGCCCACAGCCTCCGCAACCTGCGCACAGGATGCGGGCAATAACTCCCCAAGTCCCTGATACCAGCCCCGCAGTGCGCTGGCAATGCAGATACAGAACAAAGCCGGTGCAATCGCAGCAACGGAGTGCGCCGCGTCGGGCACTCCCTGCAGCGATGCAAAGACGGCTGACCCGCCGAACATCAGCCCGCTGCCCAGCGCTCCCACCCCGCAGAACAGGAGCAGCGACAGCCGCCGTACCCGGAGCAGCCCTGCCTCCCGCCGGATGGGATCGTCAAGAGCAGCATACTCCGCCGTCAGTACCGCCGCCGCCACAGGAAGCCCGGCTGTGGAGATCATATAGAACCACTTGTAAACCGCGTAAGCTAAATTGAAATACGCCATCCCCGTGTCGCCGAGGGTGTTTGTCAGCGGCACTTTGAGGAATAGTCCGCACAGCTTGGTGATGAGATTGGACAGCGTTAAGAAAAAAACGCCGGAAAAGAACAGACTGCGGCGTTTTTCTGCCCGTTTGTCCTTTTCCGGTATTCTGATCGTCCTGTTGTTTTTTTCATCCCTGCCGCGCATCCGGCATGATCCGAGAGATTCTGTATTCATATACGGTTCCCGTCCTCTGATACGGTGCGGGGATGCCGGGGGATTTATTTTTGATCGAAGTATCCGCCGACGGTTTCCCGCATCCGGTATTTGACAGCTTCCACGTCCACCGTCGTGAATACACCGTTTTCGTAAAGGATGACGCCGTCCGACATGGTCATGCGCACATCATTGCCGGTGGCACTGTACATCACGGCATTCAGAGGCGCATAGCAGGGGATGTTGTTGATCGCATCCATATCCACAAGAATAAGGTCGGCACGATAGCCCTCTGCCAGCCGTCCGCAGTCCTCACGTCCCTGGGAGCGGGCGCCGTTGACGGTCGCCATAGGCAGGAAATCCGCCGCGCTCATGGAATCGCAGACCCGGTCGGAACCCTTCTGCAAAATCGCCGCCAGATTCATTTCTCTGAAAATATCCAGACGGTTGTTGGAGGCTGCACCGTCCGTGCCGAGGACGATGTTCACGCCCTTTTCGTGCATTCTCTGGGTGCGCATGATGCCGGAGCCCAGCTTCAGGTTGCTGGTCGGGTTATGCGCCGCATAGACGCCCTTTTCCCGCATGATATCCATATCCTCATCCGTGACCCAGACGCAGTGTGCGGCCGTGGTACGGACATCAAACACGCCGAGATCATAGAAGAACCGTGCCGGGGTCTTGCCGCCGCGGCGCTCCATACCCTCTCTGTGTTCCGATTCGGTTTCGGATAAATGGATGTGCATGCCGAGATCATGTTCCTTTGCATATTCCGCCGCATAGACACAGACCTGCGGCTGGATGGTGTACTCTGCATGGAGAGACATATCCATCTTTATGCGCCCGTCCGCAGCATTATGCCATTCTTTATGAAGGGCGACAGCCTCGGCATACCGGGCATCGGTCTCTTTGGTGACAGAGGGATCAAAGCTCTGCAGACATCTGCCGATATTGGCTTTCATACCGGTCTCCATGACTGCCTTAATGGTCTGGGCGTTGAAGAAATACATATCGGTAAAGGATACGATGCCGTTTCTGATCATTTCAAGGCAGGCCAGCATGGAGCCGTCGTAAACCGCGCGCTCGGTCAGCAGATCCTCCGCCGGGAAGATACGGTCAAACAGCCACTTCTGCAAAGGCATATCCTCACCGTAGCCGCGGAACAGGGTCATTGCCGCATGAGCGTGGCAGTTATAAAGGGCGGGCATCAGAATCCGGTCTTTGCCGCAGATCACGCGGTCAAAACTGCCCTCGGGCTTTTCATCGGAAATCGACTTGATATACTTGTCCTCAACCAGAACATACTGGTGTTCTTTGGAGACGCCGTCTTCGGCGACGGTGGTGATATCGGAAAAAAGAATACGCATGGTGTTCGTTCCTTTCGTGGTTTTCAAAAATCAGATTTCGCGGATGAGCGCGCCCATCAGGGCAGAGAACCGTCCTGCAATGGCTTTGCCCGTTTCCAGCACTTCCCGCTCGGTCATCGGTTCTCCCGTGACCCCGGCGGCCAGATTGGAAACACAGGAAAGACACAGGACCCGCATCCCGCAGTGCGCCGCTTCAATGACCTCGGCGACCGTGGACATGCCCACAAGATCAGCGCCGACCGCACGCAGCATCCGGATCTCCGCAGGCGTCTCAAACTGCGGCCCTGCCATGTAGGCATAGACACCCTCGCCCACGTCAAATCCAAGATTCTGTGCCAGACGGTGCGCCGTTCTGATCAGTCCCTTATTATAGACGGACTGCATATCAAAGAACCGCTCGCCCAGCTCCGGCAGGTTCTTGCCCCGCACGGGGCTTTCCGCGCACAGCTTGATGTGATCGGTCACACAGACAATATCACCGGGCTTCACACGCTCCGGGCAGATACCGCCCGCGGCATTGGTCAGGATCATCGTCTCGACACCGAGCAGATGACAGACTGCGATGGGATATGCCGTCTGCCACATTTCCCAGCCCTCATAATAGTGGAAACGTCCGTTGAAAAAAAGCACCGTTTTTCCATCCACATCCCCGACGGACAATACGCCCTTCTGGTAGGACACAGTGGAGGTCGGAAATCCGGGGATATCCCGGTAGGGGATTTCGGTTTTTCTTCTGACCTGTTCCGACTCCGCAAAGGAGCCAAGGCCGGAGCCGAGAATCACCGCCAGAGCCGGTTTACCGCAGAAGCCCGCCTGATCCATGGCGGTGCGGATGTAAGCCGCACTTTCCCGGTATGCGGAAATATCCGGTTTTTCAGTCACGCAGATTCCCTCCCGTCAGTATTTTTCAAAAAATGTTCTGATCTGCTCCGCCGCTGTATCATCGACGGTGGTTTTTGCATCTTCATTCAGATATTCATAGGGATATTTCGGGGAGAAGATGCGCTCGATATAGTTTCTGTCCCGGCTGACCAGCTTGGTCACGGCACCAGCACCCACGGCAAAGACGGAATGGAGTTCTTCCATCATGAGGATGTTGTAAAGTCCCTCCGCACCCGGCAGACAGAAGCCGACGTTCTCAAAGTTGCCGACGGTATTCTTCTGACGGTACAGAGAGTAGGGGAGATAACCCCCGTTTGCCATGGAG
>JAKSPR010000178.1 GCA_024404655.1 Clostridia bacterium
TGGGCAAGCAATGATGCAGCTTGATTATCGCTAAAGGAGAAGACCATGGAAAAATACGAAATCCCGGAAATTGAAATAATTGTTTTTGAAGCTGAGGATATTTTGACAGAAAGTCCTGTGTTTTTAGAAGAGGATAATTTTAACCAACAGTAAAATTCTCTGCAACATGGATAGGCATTGCATCCGCAATGCCTATTGACTTTAAGAGGTAATACCGTGAAACATAAAACACACCTGTCCTCCGCATCTGCTCTGATCATCGCCCTGACACTTCTGTTTTCCTCCTGCGGCACGAAGAACACGGAAAACGGGGGGGAAACGGGCGTATCCGACCAAGTCCCCGAAACCGCCATGACGGACCGCGAAGACGATACCGCAGAAACAGCCGATGCGGAAACGCATCCCGCAGAACCCACCATCGGAGAACTGCCGCCCGTTGAAGAATTCCCGGAGGCGGACCTGTCCGATCCCGGTGCTCCTGTGGAGGAAACAGAGAACACCACTCAAAACGATACCGTGCTCCCCGCAGATAATACACCGTCTGTCGACCAGCCGATAACCGACAATAAGGTCCCCTCTGATGGTGCAGTACCTCCGGTCAAAGATACTCCATCGTCCGATGAAACAACAGCGGATGAAGAAGCACCGGTTCCCGCCGACACGCCTTACGAAAATGATCTCCCCCAGACTGAAAATATACCGCCGGAGGATGAAGTGCCGACCGATACCGCCCAGCCTGAGGACCCCCGGCACGGTGAGGATGTACCGGAGGAAGCCGACACCGAGACCCCTGTCCCGGAAGTCACGGAACCCGAACAGGAAGACGACGGCGCCATCGTCCTGCCGATCATCCGGTTCTGATTTCAGATACCCCCAAAAGCAGCTTCGGCTGCTTTTTCTTTTGGCAAAATCCGCAGTTACCCATCAGACCCCGGAACACCGCCAAGCCCCGACTGAAACCGCTCCATGAAGTTCTGCCCCCACTTTTTTCCCGTTCCTCTTGATTTTTTCCATGATATCCTGTATAATGAACATAAACGATATAGCCGTTCATGATTGGACGACTGCAAAAATATTTCAGAATGGAGCATAGAATCATGAGCAACAGAAACGACTGGAAAACAGGACTTTCCTGCGGTGCGGTATCTCCCGCAAAGCTGCGCAGAGCGGCTGCCGCAAACATTGACTGCCTTGAGGTCAACGGCATTGAAGAGGGCATGTACTGGAAAGATGTTCCCGCATGGGAAAAGAACATCGGTGTCAAGGTGCAGTCCTTCCACCTGCCTTTTGTCTGGCCGAGAGCAGGCGTCCTTGCAAGCGACCCCTCCACCCTTGATCCCGAAATCTGGGAGCAGACCAAAAAGCAGTGTGTCCCGATCATTGAACAGGCAGGCGGGGAAGGCGGCATCGGTATTTTTGTCATCCATCCTTCTCTGGAACCCAATCCCGTGTCCGGCCCCGAGCGTCAGGCGCTGATTGATTCTTCGATTGAACACCTCGGCTATCTTTCCGATATCTGCAAAAAGCACGGCGCTGTTCTCGCAGTCGAGGACCTTCCGCGTACCTGCCTTGGCAATACGGCGGAGGAGCTGCGCTATATCATGGACGCCAATGCGGACCTCCGTGTCTGCTTTGACGTCAACCACCTGCTGCAGGGCGATCATGTTTCCTTCGTGAAGCTCCTTGCCGATCGTCTGGTCACCACGCATATTTCCGACTATGACTTTGTGGATGAACGTCACCTGTTCCCCAGAGAAGCACGCTGGATCCCGTCCCGCAAGCTGGCGACCTGGGGTCAGATCAACTGGGGCGAGCTCCAGAAGGCACTGGAAGATGCCGATTATAAAGGCGCATGGATGTATGAGGTCGATATGAACGGTCATACCGAATGGATCGACATCTACGCAAACCGCCAGTCGCTTCTGGGCCTGTGATCAAAAAAAACCGCTATGAAAATCCTTTCACTGCCGATAAGAGGATATTCCTCAAACTGTTATCTGCTGATTTCCGGTGCAGAAGCCATCATCATTGATCCCTCCGTATCCGTGGATATCATCCGTGAAAAGCTCACAGAAGAAAATGCCCGCCCGGTCGGAATCATCCTGACCCACGCCCATTACGATCACATGCTGACACTGGAAGTGGCAAGAGAGACCTTCGGCTGTCCGCTCTATGTCCATTCTGCGGAAGCGGATGCGGTAGGCGACCCTGTACGCAACGTCAGCGGCAGCCTGTTCGGTGATCCCCACGCATGGAAACCGGCGGAACAGCTTCTGGAAAACGGCTCCGTAATAACCCTTGGTGATGAAACAATCAAGGTCATCCATACACCGGGCCACACTCCGGGCTGTATCTGCCTGCAGTGCGGAAAGATTCTTGTATCGGGCGATACCATATTTGCCGACGGCTACGGACGGTACGACCTTCCCGGAGGCGATGCCCAGGTGCTTGCACAAACCTTATACCGCTTTGCGGATATGGATCAGGACCTTGTGATCTATCCCGGTCACGGCCCCGCAGAAAAGCTCGGAATCGCACTCTATAATCTTGGCATCGGATAATAAAAGACAATATCCAAAGTCCCCGCTGTTTACAGAATTTCTGCAAAGCAGCGGGGCTGCTCGTTTCCGTGCTGCTGTTTGTTATTTTTTTATGAAATCACTTGACAAGTGACCGAATGGTCACTATAATTATAATCATCAGAATGACAGACAGGAGAGAGGACGCATTTATGAGTACAAGAAAAGAGATCATCAGCAGTTTTTACGGACAGATTGATGAGAACAGCAGGCTTGAGAGAACAAGACACGGCCAGCTTGAGTATTTTACAACGATGCACTACATCCACCGCTATACATCCCCGGATTCAAAGATTCTCGAAGTCGGTGCCGGAACCGGACGGTATTCGGTTGCTCTTGCCAGAGAGGGAATGGACGTGACCGCGGTCGAACTTGTCGAGCATAATCTTGATATTCTGAAAGAAAACGGCAAAGGCATCGAGACACTCCGCGCCTGTCAGGGGGATGCTACGGATCTCAGCCGTTTTGATGACAATACCTTTGATGCAGCACTGGTCCTCGGTCCGATGTATCATCTGTACGACGCAGATGATGTAGACCGGGCAATCAATGAAGCAATACGGGTGACAAAGCCGGGAGGTACGATTCTATACGCTTTTATTTCAGTGTTTGCGATCATGTACGCAAATTACTTTTACGGGAACTGGGCGTTTGGACAGGACGAAAACTTCACGGATGATTATCGGGTAAAGCACTATAAAGAACAGCTCTTTACCGGATACGATGTACCTGAGTTTGAAGCATTGTTTCAGAATAAACCTGTTGCATGGATCACAACGACCGGCGTGGACGGTCTGCTGGAACCGATTGAGAAACGTTCCGATTTCGACATTCCTGATGAAGATTTCAAAGCGTTTGCGGAATGGTATCTGAATTTTTCCGAAAAAAGAGAACTGCTCGGAAATACAAATCATCTTTTGTATATCTGCAGAAAACTATGATAGCAAGACGGATGCTCCTGAAAAGCATCCGTTTTTCTGTCACGGCGAAAAATATATCCGGAATTTTAATCCCGTGCAACAGAAAAAAAGAAAAAAGTTGTCATATAGGGTGAAGGGGATCAGACGATCCAACCGGCGGAAAGGAGGGCGGCAGATGTCAAAAACCGAAAAACAAACCGAAGAAGAGATCTTGTCGCTCTTTTTTGAACGGCAGGAAACGGCAATCGAAGCGTTTGCCGCTTACGACGGGAACTGCTGCTATCGTATCGCCTACGGCATCACCGAAAACAAAGAGAGCGCCGAAGAATGTGTCGATGATCTGTATCTGCAGCTCTGGAACAGCATCCCGCCGGAGCATCCGGAATCCCTCCGGGCCTATGCCTGTAAGATTGTCCGCAATCTCGCGCTGAATCTGATCAAAAAGCAGAAAACCCAAAAACGCGCGGCGCTGCTTGTGGAACTTGATGAAAGCACTGCTGACATCCCGGATGCGGATGTTTCAGAACTTGGAGAAATCCTCGATACGTTCCTTGCAGAGCAACCGCGCGTCCGGGTGCTGATCTTTATGCGTCGGTACTATTATTCCGATTCTGTTGCGCATATCGCAAAGATCACAGGTTATGACGAAAATAAAGTCAGCCGCATTCTGTCAAAAATGAGAAAAGAACTGAAAAAGTATCTTGAGCGGGGAGGGATCAAAGTATGAAGCAAACGAAAATGACAGCCGAAACACTGATGCGCGGCCTTGACGCGGTGAACCCCGCATGGATCCATGATGCAGGAAATGAAGAAGCGCTGCGTCTTGCGGCGGAAAACAGCCGCCGAAAGAGGGAACAGAAACACTTTGTCGGCTATGAGCTGAAAAAACTGCTTGGTGTGCGGTATCTGTGGGTGTTCCTTCTGATTCTCCTGATTCTCAACTCCGTCACAGCATGGTTTACGGCAGGCAATACGCATGCCGCCATGGAACCCGCCGATCAGATCGCCGAATTTTTTGAAAAGTACCGGGAAGACCCCGCCGGGATAGACGCACACTATCAAGAAATGCAGGCATTCAGAAAAGAACAGGAACGTCTGTTATCAGAGGCAATCCGGGCCGGAAACTACGATTTTAAGATGGAAACCCTCCCGGATCTCTACTCTGATGTTGATTCCTACCCCGATTCCATGCTGTTTGAAAAACTCTATGCAACGCTGGAAGCGGCTGAAAACTATCCTTCCCAGCTTGACACCGTCATCGCGCGGGCAAAGCAGAATCTGTCCTCGCTTTCCTATATGGGAATCCGGGAGGATGCGTTTTCATACCGCTATCAGGAACGTGTGATCGACCTGTACGAAAGAATGCGCGATACAGTCACGATCCAGGCAGAATATACCCGCGGCTGGCAGGAGTATTTCTCCTATGAAACCGTGAATCTGTTTTTGTTCTTCATGCTGATCATGCTTGCAAGTCTGATTTTTGCTGGAGAGGGACAGAGCGGATTTCTCCCCGTCATGCGCACAACAAAGAACGGACGCGCAAGAACGGCAGCAGCCAAAGTGCTGACCATGCTGTTTTTATCCTGTGTCTTTACACTGTTGTTCACCATATCGACCTTTGCCGTCTTCGGACTGCGCATCGGTTATTCATCACCCGATAATGCCATACAAGCCCTGTCCGCATTTACCTATTCACCGTACCGGATCACCATCGGCGCGTTTTTCTGGATCACACTTGGTCTGCGGATGCTGACCGCCGCCGTATTTTCCAGGCTGCTTTTGTTGCTCTCGGTCTTCTTTTATCACTATGTTCTTATCTATTTTGCGGGTCTTTTTGTGTTCGGCATCAACTTTTTACTTTACTCGATCCGCTATGTGGATGCAAACAACCTGTTCCGGAATCTGAATCTGATGACCGCATCTGCCGTCATGCCGCTGTTTGAACGGTACCGGGCAATGAATTTCTTCGGGGAGGTTATCGGCTTCGTTCCGGTCATGGAGATTCTGTTTCCGTGTCTTCTGCTCCTGTGCTCCGGCGGGGTGATATTCTTTTTTGCCAAAGGCACCCGCATCGTCCGTATCGGCTGGGCGGATGCTCTGATATCCGCTCTTATGACTGTTTCTGCAAAGCTGCGCGGCATGCGTCTTGGAGGAACGGCAAAAAGGGAACATCGTGTACTCCGTGCACGGTATTATAGTTCCTCGCTTTTCTTTGCGGAATGTTATAAGACCCTGATCTCTTCCCGGTTCTGGATTCCGGTACTGATCATTCTCTGTGTAAAGATGTGGTATGCCGCACAGATAAGCGCACCTGTAAAGTCCTACGCCGATGCTGTCTACCACGAATACATGACGACAATGGAAGGGGAACTGACGGACGAAAAACTTGCTTATCTCGAAAGCGAACGCGCCGCAATCACGGAAACCCTCTCCCGGCGGGAGACAATGATGGAATCCTATCTGAACGAAGAGATTTCTTTTGAAGAATACCACAAGTACCTCTCGGATTACAACTATGCCTATTCCCGTGACGAGCTTCTGCGTGTCATCGAGGACCATGCGGGATATCTTGAGCAAAAGGCCGCGGAGACCGGTGTGCAGGGCTGGTTCGTATATGATACCGGATGGAACAAACTCTATCAGGGGGACGCTGATCTGTTCCTCTATGTGTCATTGCTGCTTCTTTTTGTCGGCTCCTTTGCGGCGGAATATGTCCAGAAATCC
>JAKSPR010000179.1 GCA_024404655.1 Clostridia bacterium
TCCAGAAGAAAATGCGTACCGTTTTCCGCTTTGAGAAGTGTTTCTTTTACCGGCTCTCCGAGTTCAATGGAGGCAATGGGGCGCTTGTACAGATCGGTCGTGTGACCGGCAGAGGCAACAGCCTTGTGAAGCGGAAGCTCGGTGCCGTTGGCATCGTAGGCATAGCCATAACTGAGCTGTTTGGTGATTTCCTTGCAGCGGTGGGAAATGTAATGTGCGTTCATGCGGCAGAGGGTATCTGTGCTGCTGGCTGCAAGGACTTCGCCGTCCCCGTCAACTTCATAGATCACGCCGGCTGTGCCGGGATGGTAGGTGAGACAGCTTTCAGCACCGTTGAACCACGCGATGATCATCAGCTCGTTTTTGCCGGAACGGACAAAGGTGGTCAGGTCGATCTCGTCAGCGACTTTATAGTACGGATAATCCGCATACTGACCGAAAGAGCAGAGCGTGCCGTTGACATAAGCGGCATAATCGGAGTCTACACTGATGCGCAGGGTGCAGCTTCCGCCTTTATAGGTAAAATCCGAAAGAAAATCGGCATATTCGTCTTTTGCGGGATGATCATTTTCCCAGATCCAGATTCCTCTGATATTCATATCTGTTAGTTCCTTTCCTTTTTGGTTGTTCAGTTTGCATATTCCATCAGGCGCTTGCGGAAATGACACCAGTTTTCAAAGGTGACTTCCTCCGGCACACCGTGATCACAGGTGGGAATATAACCGCCGCGGCGGCGCATGACAGGCATGATGCGGTCGATTTCCCGGTCGATGGCATCCTTTCCGGCGGCGAGAATGCGTTTGTCAAAACCGCCGTACAGGACAAGACCGGGATTCTTTTCTCCGATTTCCACCACATCACAGCCGGAGGCGACTTCCAGAGGTGAAATGCAGTCCATGCCGATCTCACGGTAGAGGGGAATCGCGGGACGGCAGTCACCGTCGGTGGCAAGCTGCACGTAAACATGCCGTTCTCTGTCCATCTGCCGTGCTTTGATATCGGTGAGCAACTGCTGATAATACGGTCCGATGAACTCCCGCCACATATCCGGGGAGATGAACATGCCGCCGTTATAGCAGATATCCTCATCAAACAGAATCTCATCCACGGAGAAATACTCCTGATATACGGCAGAGGTACGGGTGTTCAGCGCATACCACTGCTGCATGCAGCGGTGAATGAGATCGGGGTCATCGTAGAACATATAGAGCAGCGGTTCCGCACCGATGAGCGCACGCAGATACATATAGGGACCGCAGATGTACATTTCCATCATTTTGCCCTGTTTGGCAAAGGGAACGGCGGCTTCGGCCTGCCGTCTTGTTTCCGCAATGCGGTCTGATGATTCCGGATCCATGCGCCAGAGACAGTTTTTCTCAAAGGTTTCCATATCCTTGACGGGATGATCCACATAGGTGGGCATGAAACCGTCCCGGCGGCCCTTGAAGTAGAGAACTTTGCGTCCGGCAAAGTCCTGCTCCAGTTCGTGTTCGCCCCGGTCCTCCAGCACCTTGACTTCAAATTTCGGGTAAAACTCTGCGGTGCAGCCGCCCATGTTGTGGACACAATGGATGCCGGTATAGTTGTATCCGTACTGATGGAGTGTTTCGTAAACCTTATTCTGCGGAATGCCGTCTTTTTCCCAGCGTTCCAGAGAATAGAAGCCGAATTCCTTCATGATGACAGGCGCATCCGGCTTGCAGGCGTAGGTATCACGCAGAAGCGCGGTGTCTTTGTCCATGGCCTCTCTTGGGAGCATACCGTGGATGCCGTCATTTTCTGTGTTCACAGTGATTTCTCCTTTCGTGTGAGAATCAGCAACCTTTCAGCCGTCCGCGGGGACCGATGTCGGAGCAGTCGATGGGATGAATGCCGAGTGCTGCGGCGGGAGAATCTGCACCGAAGGTGAAATCATGCGCTGCGGAATTGGTGAAGCAGGGGTCCGCTTCCACGGAGCCGGTTTCCATACCGAGGCTGTTCTGCAGATCGGAAAGGGTCAGATCCTGTCCTTCAAAGCTCATCATGCGGGCTTTCCCGTCTGTGGACCAGAACAGATTACGGCAGGAGGCAAGAGCCGCGGAGGAAACATTTCCGTACATCGGGATATCCCCATTGGTGACAAAGATGTTGCCGGAGAGAACAAGGGATTCCTGTGCCTCACGTCTTGTAATGCGCAGGACCTGTTCTCCTGCGGAGACGAAGACATTGTTGCGCAGGGTATTCATATAGCCGTAATGCTGATGATAGCAGTTGGAGGAACAGTTATAACAGATGTTGTTTTCCATATTGATATAAGCAGAGCCTTCATCGGTATAAAGTCCCCATCCGCCGTAGTCACGGCTTTTCACGTCGTGGATCAGATTTCCCTCGACCCGTGTTCCGGGCTGTGCACCGAGGGTATAGACGCCGCCCATATCCGAAAGAACACCGCGGCCCAGATCATAGATGTGATTTTTCCGGATGATGTTGTCATGACAGACCGTGGCGGCATAACTCCAGCGCCAGCCGACACAGACACCGGAATAGTAGAGACTGCGGATGGTATTGTGCTCTACGGTATTGTTATAGCCGTGCATGATCAGAACGCCGGATGCAGAGAAATACCGCAGGCCGAGGTTTTCAAAAATACAGTCGGAAACAGTGATGTGATGGGTCTGGGAGATTTCTTCATTGAAATAGTCTCCGCCGCCGATGGAGACGCCGCCGCCGGCACTGTTGAATACCCGGCATCCTGTGACAAGCCCGTCGGAGCAGCCCTCATGGAACCGGACTGCATGCGCGCCGATGCCAAAAAAGCCGCAGTCCTCAAAGGCACAGTTCTTTGCATAGTACAGATTGACGACCCCGTGCAGCTGGGGCGCACACTGACCGTCTGCGATGACCGCTTCGGGAACCTCTGTACCGTCTTCCAGTTTTCTTGTGGACATGACGCGGAAGTCACCTTTGGTATAGGCGAAGTCAATGTTTCTGAAACGGATGCCCTGCATGGATTTTCCCTGTTCGGGGAGTCCCGTAATGTTGACAAGACGGTCCGTGACCGGAGCATAGACGACGAGATTTTCCGTCGTTTCACCGGGCTTCGGTGCGTAGTAGAGTTTACCGTCCGTGCGGTCGAGATACCATTCACCGGGATTTGAAAAGGCTTCCGCCAGATTCTCAATATAGTATGCCATGGTAGCGGAAGTACCGCGCTTTTCGGAAATCGTCATGCGGGTACGTCCGTCAAAAGTCACACGACGGGTCGAAGGATCATAAGATGCAATGCGGGAGTGTTCATCGACCCAGTAGTGACAGAAGTTGATGATCGCGTCTTCCACGTTGTGTGCATGCTCCGGGATATCGCCTTTCTCTGCGATGAACCAGCGGGAGGGAACATGGGTGCCGGATGACGGATTCTCGACGGCTTCCGGGTAGAAAAAGCCCTCGGCAGGGGTACGGGTCTTTTTCGCAGGGGAACCGCCGACATAAAGATCGGAGAAGAACCAGCTTCCGTTTTTCACATCCTCCAGCGTAACGGAGAGACAGGGGATGCCGTTGAAGGTATCCTCCTCCCAACCTTCAATGCGTCTGCCGCCGGAAAAGAGTACCCGTCCGGTACCGAAGGGAGTAAAGGTCACATCCCGCACGACTGTGGGAAGATTCTCGGGATCTCCGCCGGGGTAGGAAAGGTCAAGAGGCTTTGAAAAATCGTATTCTTCATCCATGAGAACGATCGAGACCGGCTGACGGTAGTCCGAACGGCGCATCTCCGAGACAATGGTGAGAGCGCGGCTGATGGTTTTCACCGGACCGTTCATCACCCGGTCGTTGACGAAATGAATGCCGAGATGGGAATCGGAACCGTCTTTTTCCGAAACGTATATGGAGTTTATCTGTGCATAATTCATGATGGATCATATCCTCCCAAAACGATCTGCTTTTTCTTTATGTCTATTTTACACCATGGATTCCGCTTTGTCAAGATTTGGGGACAGGTCTTGGATGTTTTGCTGTTTTCATAAGAAAATGATTGTTTTTGCAGCAAAAAAGGTGAAACTATCTTGACTTATCGGGAGTTTGGTGATAAAATATAAGAACTTCAAGCGGCGGACGTTCTCCGATACGTCCGCTGTCTTTTATCTCATCGGAAAGGAAGCGTTATTATGTCATTTCTTCCACAGGAGCCGGATCTTCTGTCTACAGCACTCCGCATTATCCTGGCTGTGCTCCTCGGCGGTGCAATCGGATTGGAACGCGGCAGACACGGCCGTGCTGCTGGTCTCAGAACCCATGTCCTTGTATGTGTCGGTGCAGCCATGGCTGCGATGACCGGTATTTTTCTGCTCCACACCAATGGTGCGGGTGACCCGTCCCGTATCGCTTCCAATGTCGTTTCCGGCATCGGTTTTCTGGGTGCGGGCATCATCATTGTCAAAAACAATTCCACGATTACGGGACTAACCACGGCAGCAGCCCTCTGGGCGACCTCAACAGTCGGTCTTGCGGTAGGAGCGGGATATTATCTCTGCGCCATTATTGGTACAGCGGTCATCTTTGTGACAACGACATTCTTAACTGTCTTCGAAGTCAAGCAGAAACGGGATGTACGGTTTTATATTGAGATCACCGATGTGTCTCTTGTCAATGAGACCGTAGAAGCAATCCGGGCGGCGTATCCTCTTGCACACAGCTTTGATATTTTTCCTGCAAAGAGCGGAATCGCCGGCAATATTGCGATCTTTGTCAATATCTCCACGGAAGAAAAATCCGCAGCGGAGATTGTCAAGAACCTGCGGGATAATCCCAATACGGTCATTGCCATTGAAGAATAGAATATGGATATAAAAAGACATCCGCAGACACCGAAATCTGCGGATGTTTCTTTATGTCAGGCTGCTATGCCTGTTTGCGTTTTGCGAGCTTCGGTCCGATCACATACTGGAGCACGATGATCACGGCCACGACCACAACACCGATGATGTCGGTGATGAGATCGGGGGAGATCATGCAGAGACCGCCTGCGATCAGAATGATCCGTTCCCATATCGGGATATTATGCTGCATGTATCCTTCCATACCTGCGGAGATGGCGAAGATACCGACAATCGAAGTAAAGATGATCTGGAATACTTCGAGGATCGTCGGCTGGAAACCTTCGATCATCAGCAGCATTTTCGGGGAGTAGGCGAAGATATACGGAACGATGAACGCTGTAATTGCCAGCTTTGTTGCCTGAATACCCGTTTTCAGCGGGTTCGAGCGCGCTATCGCAGAGCCGGCGTATGCGGCAAGGGCGACAGGCGGGGTGATATCCGCAACGATACCGAAATAGAAGACAAACATGTGCGCGGCCAGCGTCGGGATTCCCATCTTGATGAGGATCGGCGCGGTGATGGTCGCCATGATGACATAGTTTGCGGTGGTAGGAACACCCATACCCAGAATGATACAGCAGAGCATGGTGAGGAACAGCGCAATGAAGGTACCGCGCTCCGCCAAAGGCACGATGACCGCAATCAGTGTGGAACCGAGTGCTGTCATGGAGACGACACCGGAGATGATGCCGGCTACGCCGCAGGCTGCAGCAACGCCGATGGAACTGTTGGTACCGCCCTTCAGACCCTCAAAGACCACATCCGGCTTGAGGATGGCATCTTTGGTGAGAAAGCTGCATGCGGCACAAGCGAGCATGCTGATGAAGATCGGAATACCGAGTTCAGGAGAGAAGACATACCACAGCGGGATGAGCACCAGAATCGGGATAAAGGGCAGGAGCAGGGAGAGAACATCCCGTCCGCCCTGCAGCTTGCCGCGGAACAGACGGACTACACATTCCTTGTCCACCAGGCTGACGATCAGCGCGGTGAGGGTGGCAAAGCATGCGGAGGTGCCTGCGGTGTAGTGGTTCATTGCAAGGACGAGTATTACGACCGGCAAAAGCAGATAACCGTTGCTCAGCAGCAGCTTGAAGAAATTCGGGATCGCATCTTTGGGAAGACCTTTCAGACCCAGCCGCTTGCCTTCAAAGTGGACCATCATGAAGATGCCGGTGAAGTAAAGAATGGCGGGGAGAATGGCTGCGATGACGATAGTGAAGTAGGAAGACCCGGTAATGTCCGCCATGAGGCATGCGGCTGCACCCATGATCGGCGGCATGATCTGGCCGCCGGTGGAAGAGGCCGCTTCGACAGCT
>JAKSPR010000018.1 GCA_024404655.1 Clostridia bacterium
GCGCCGCCGTCACTTCCGCACGGGGATCAATCGTCGGCCCCGCGCGGTGCGGGATCAGAGTGCAGTGTTCAAGGCCCCGCAGAGGGCTCTCCATCGGCAGCGGCTCTTTTTCATAAACATCAAGAATTGCCCGGGTGCACCCGCCTCGGAGGGCTTCCGCCATGGCGGCTTCATCCACAATCGCCCCGCGGGCGGTGTTGACAAAGAGGGCGTCGTCTTTCATCAGGGCAAACTGCTCCGCCCCTACCATGTGATAAGTCTCTTTCGTCAGGGATTCGTGGAGAGAAATAATATCGCAGGTTCGGAAGATTTCATCAAGGGAGCACTTCTCTGCGCCGTATCGCCTTGCGTCATCCTCCGTATACCATTCGGAGCAGACCTTCACGCTGCAGCCGAAGACGGGGAGCATCGAGAGAAGATTCTTTGCAATCATGCCGAAGCCGATCAGACCGACGACTTTTCCGCGCAGACCTGCCGTGTAATGCTGCGCTGCCCACCCGGTTTCTTCGGTCTCTTGTATGATCCTTTTCAGCCTGCGCTGGGCAAGGAGCATGTAGCCGATGGTTCCCTCCGCCACGGACTGGGCGTAGATGCGGTTGCCGCTTAAAATCCGGACACCCCGCTTTTCAAGGGCGGGATTTGCAAAAGGCGCAACGCTGCCGCCGGTGTAGCAGATCAGCTTCAGCCGATCGGCGTTTTCCAGCATATTTTCATCCAGCATGGGGATGCCCCATCCGGCAAAGAGCACGTCAATCCCCGCAAGCGCACTTTTCAGCTCCGCAGGAGATAAGACCGCATAACGGACATTGCCGCAGACATCAAGCATTTCCCTGACCCAATCGAGAAAAAAGGTGTTCTGGGTCAATTCATCCCGCTGGGCAAGAACCAGAATGTTCATGAACGATACCTCGTTTGCTTTATTTTCGGGAGAAAAGCTGTTTCAGGGTCTCACGGCGGAAGATGAAATACCAGCCGCCGGTGATGGCAAGATAGACGGCTGCACCTGCCGCAACCTCACAGAACAATACCATCAGCATGCTGCCGAGATGCGCCGTCAGCACGCTGCCGATCAGACGGACAATGACGAACATGATGCCGCCCGCGATGGGAAAGATCAGACAGGTGCGTATAAAAGTGAGATACGGCAGCTCTTTGTGTAAGAAAATATACTGTACAAGGATGACGGAGAGCTCCGCCAGAAGCGTTCCGGGGAGCGCGCCGAGGGCACCTGCGCCGAAGCGGGAGAGCCCCGCTGCACTGTGCTCCGCCATGGTGCCGATGAGGGCGGCATTGCAGAGCAGATTGACGGAACCGCCGACGAGGACGGAGATCAAAAAGATCCTATCCATTTTGCGGGGGATGATATACTGGGACCGGATGACCTCCGCCCAGGAAATGAAGAAGATGGTGGGACTGAGAACGGTCGTCAAGAGCGCCGCCTCCGCAAAGCCCTGACCGTAATAATACGGTACAAAGACCTGCGCCGCCGCGCCGATACCGAAGGCAAAGGCACAGCCGATGAACAGGGAGAACTGCAGAGAGCTTCCAAGATACTGCCTTGATTCCGCATCCTTGCCATGGGCAAGAAGATTGGAAACGCGGGGCAGCATGACGGTGGAAAGTCCCGTGATGAAGCCGAGCATACAGGTCTGCAGCTGCTCCGCCGCGCCGTAAAGACCGACGGCATCCTTGCCGACGATATATTCCAGCATGAGCTTATCCATGGAGCGGTACAGTGTGGGGGCAAACATGGGAACAAGGAGCGCAAGACAGGGGAGAAAGTGCTTTCTGATCTCCGCAAAGGGGACCCTGACGAAGCGGACGTATTTATGCACGCCGCACCAGAGGATGATCTGTACGGCGATGACGGAACCGGAGCAGAGAACGGTATACAGCCACAGATCGTCGTGATTCTTTACAAAGAGGAAGATACCCGCGGCGGACAGCAGCTTCGTTCCGATGGCCGCAAAGGCGGCGGGGGCAAAGACCTCCATGCCGTAATAAAGCCATGTGACCTCCATGACCGCAGATAAAAGATTGATGCCGAACACAAGGAAGATGACCTTATATTCCCCGCCGAACGCGGCGGCATAGACAGCATAGAGCGTTCCGGCGGTCAGAGAGAGGATGAGCTGCTGATAATAGATGCCGCTGAACACGCGGCTGCGGGCCTCGGTGTCGTCCTTCACCTGTGCGATGCAGCGGTTGCCGTAAGCCTTCACGCCGAAATTGGCAAGGAGGACGAAATAGCTCGCGATGGTCATGACGTAGTTATAGGAGCCGAGCCCGTCCGTGCCGAGGATTCTTGTAACGTATGGGGTTGTGATGAGGGGGATGAGGGTCGTGATGACCTCGCAGAGGACGTTATAGAGGTAGTTTTTCTTTGTATTGACGCGGGGGGAAACGTCCCCGGCGCGGGGAGAGCCATCCCCTGGAGGACTGCCCTGATAAGTGGGAGTTCGTTTTTCCATATCGGTATTATTCATTGACGGCCTTGACCGCACCTGCGCCGCTGATGGACTTCGTCACGGTCGGGGTTCCGAGGTATTCGATGCAGCCTGCGCCGTTGACGGTGACATTCAGCGTATCGCTTGCGTTGACCTTTGCCCAGCCTGCGCCGCTGACGGTCACGTTTCCTGTTTTTGCCTGCAGTGCGCTGCTGTCAAGCTCTCCCGCACCGGTGATGGAACCGATGATGCTGTCGGCAGCTCCCAGGAGGACGATATCGCCCGCACCTGCCACGTCTGCTCTGACGGTTCCTGCGGAAATGTTCTTGAGCTTGCATTCCACCGCGCCGGAAACATTCAGAGAAAGAGTATCAAAAGCATGCTCCCCGCAGTCGGCGTCAATATGGAAGCTGCCCTCCATGTCATACTTTTTGACGTCGGCGTAAATGGTGATGGTGAAACTATCAAATCCGAAGCTGCGGTCGTCCTTGGTTCCGACGGAGAACACGCCCCCCTTACATTCCGCAAAGAAGCCGTAATCCTCGATATCCGAAGGATATGTGAGGACCGCATAAGGCGCTTTCCCTTCTTCCGGCGGGAGAACCGTCACGCTGCACTGGGATTTTCCGTTTGTGTGGATGGTGATCTTCGTGTCCAGTCCTGCTTCATCATAGGAAAGCTCTGTGACCGTGGTCTTCTCCGCGCCGGTGAGCGCTGTGACCTTGAATGCGTCATTCAGACGGGTGAGGGAGCATCCGGTGCAGATCAGTGCGAGTACCATGCAGATGGTCATGAGAAAATGTCTTGTCATTCGGTTCATATCGCTGTACCGTCCTTTACTTTTTTCAGTCGTTTTCATTTCCGGCGATACCGGAACAGAGATCCTTTGCCGCGAGCGGGCATTCTTTGCATCTTGGAGAGCGCGCCATGCACCATTCTCTGCCGAACCACACGAGGCGGTGACAGAAATCGGAGGATTCCTCCGGGGGAACGATGGGAACAAGGGCTTTTTCCACTCTGACGGGGTCCTTGGAATCCGCAAGGCCGAGTCGGCCGGAAATGCGGATGCAGTGGGTATCGGCGACAATGGCGGGTTTATGGTAAACGTCGCCGAGGATCAGGTTCGCGATCTTCCTTCCCACACCCGGCAGGAGCAGCAGTTCCTCCATGGTGTCGGGGACTGTTCCGCCGAAATCGTCCCGGATCATGCGGGAGAAATCGCGGATATTGGCGGCCTTCATTCTGTATACACCGCAGGAATAAATGAGCTTTTCAAGGGTGGGGAGATCGGCATCCGCCATGGCACTGCAGTCGGGGTAAACGCGGAACAGCTCCCGGCAGACGATATTGACCCTTGCGTCGGTACACTGGGCGGAGAGCCGTCCCATGACCAGCAGCCGCCACGGGTCGCCGTCATATTCCAGTGCGCAGGCGGCGTCGGGATAGACTTCTTTCAGCGCTTCCACAAGAGCTTTGGCTCTTGTGCGGAGGGTTTCTTCTTTTACATTCTTTTTCATTCTCGGCATGATTTTTCTTAAATATCCAGATCGGCAAGATCAAAATCGAAATCGTCTTTGTGATAGGGTTTATCGCCCGGATTGACGGCGGGTTTCTGTGCGGGGGAGGGGGCGGGGGAAGACATTCCGGCGGGTTCCTCTTCCGGAATATCGTTATCGGTATCTGCGCCGTGGGACAGGGTGACGGCACCCGTACCCATGACCTGCGCAAAGGTGGTATCGGGGTTCTGACAGAGGATATTCAGCACGGTGCAGAAATCGCGGATGATCTCACGGGGTGTGATCATGGCATCCGCGCCCGCGCGGGCAAGACAGAGTTTTAGGAATTCCGCCATATCCTCGGTCGTGACCCGCACATCCCAGTTATAATTCTGTCCGTGGAGACGTGCGATGCGGGCAATCAGCGCAAACAGCTCATCGTCGGAGAGACGGCGCAGGCGGATGACCGGGCCCAGCATATTGCGGTACATGGTGATATTCCCTGCCCCTACACCGTTGAACTGCCCCTCGGCGAGGCGGCTGCGGAGCGCTTCGTAGCTGAAAAGGCCGCGGCGGGAATCCTCCAGGAACTGGGGCGTGCCGCCCATGAGCAGCGCAAGACCCTCGGCTTTGCCCTGCAGAGTATCGTTGAACATGGAGAGGATCTTTTCGTAGTTGTTTTCGCGGGAAATACGGTTGGGGATCTTATAGAGGTTGACGCATTCGTCGATCATGACAACGAAGCCCTGATAGCCGATGCGGCGGAAGAAGACTGCCCACAGCTTGATATAATCGTACCAGCTGTCATCGTCGATGAGGGAGCCGACGCCAAGTGCGGCGCGTGCCTCGGTTTTGGTGGTATATTCGCCGCGGAGCCAGCGCAGACATGCGCTCTTTTTCTCCTCGTCTCCGTCCATATAGGCGCGGTAGAAGCTGACGAGGACGGAAGCGAAATCAAAGCCGCCGATCTGTCCCTCGATATCCCGTGCCACGGCGTAGATGCGGGCGGTGAGCGCTTTTGTAAATTCCGGGTTGTCAGGGGTGATGCCGCCCGATGCGATCTCGCTCTGCAGGCCGGAGAGCCAGCGGGAGATGATCTGGGGCAGTGCGCCGCCGTCGGGGGAGGTCTTGGAGGACAGATTGCGCATCAGCTCTCTGTAGGTGGCAATACCCGTTCCTTTGGTGCCGCAGATACGGCGTTCGGGGGAAAGGTCGGCATCCGCGCAGATGAAGCCGCGGTCAAGGGCGGAGCCGCGGATGAGCTGCAGAAGGAAGCTCTTGCCGGAGCCGTATTTGCCGATGATGAAGCGCATGGTGGCTGCGCCCTCGGCGACATTGTCAAGATCGGACAGAAGCGCCGCGATCTCATCGGTTCTGCCGATGGCGATATAAGGAGCGCCGGAGCGCGGTACGACGCCGGCGGCGATGGATGTGATCAGCGTGGACAAAATCCGTTTTGGGACCCTTACAGTTTCTTCCATGTTCGGATAACCTTTTTTCCTTTCGTTTTTCGTTTGGTTTTCGTGTTATTTTGTGCGCCGTCTGCCCTGAAGCCCGCGGACAAGTCCCCGGTCTTTTTGGGTTTCTCCGCTCTTTGCAAAGATGACGGCGAGGCCAAGGGCTGCTGTAATGCACCAGCCGATCACCGTCATGCCTCCAAGATACAGGGGCAGAACGGAGCAGAGGAACGCAAGATAGGAAAGCAGCATTTCCGCCCGGGAGGGCTTTTTCTTTTTTATCAGCGAATCGACGGCAAAAACCAGCAGGACGATGGACAGGATGGCTGCCGGGAAGGGGCCGATATTGCCGTTTTTCAAAGGGATGAGGGAATAGCAGGCGTGTTTTGCCGGATCATTGGGATTTGCTGCAGCCGCGGCTCCCGGGATGGCTGACAGGAGTACGGAAATCAGCAGGGATATACTGCGCAGGATCGCTGCGGTCTTCTGATTTTTCATCGTTGTATTGCGTACTCCTTCCGGCGGTATTATTCCTCGGCAGCGGGCTTTTTATCGGCGATGGTCAGCCAGTCGACGCGGAGGATATAGATGATGAGGGCGAGGGTCGAAATGGACCATGTGATGGGATAGACCCAGTTGACGATATCAATGGTCTGTGTAATAGGGACGAAGATTTTCAGAATCGTCACGCGGATGACGCACCAGCTGGCAAGGGTGATGAGCATGGGGACATTGGCTCTGCCCGCGCCGCGCAGGACGGCGGATAAGCAGTGGGACGCCGCGCACAGAAGGAAGAACAGGGCGGATACCCGGGACTTCTGGATGCCGAAGGCGATGGCCTCAGCACCGGTGGCAAAAGCGGAAATGAGGACGGGCGCCGCAATGAAGATCACAAGGCCGATGAGCTCTGCCAGCAGCATGGCGGTGATGACGCCGGAAGCTGCGCCCTTCTTCACGCGGTCACGCAGACCCGCGCCAAGATTCTGTCCGACGAAAGTGGTGATGGCGGCGGTAAAGCAGGTCACGGGGAGGAAGGAGAAGCCCTCGATCTTGGCATACGCGCCGCAGCCGGCCATGGCGGCCTCACCGAAATAGTTGATATTGGACTGGACGACGACATTGGCAAGAGCGATGACGGAGTTCTGCATGGCGGAGGGCAGACCGTAGCGGATAATCTTTATGAGCATTTCCCGGTCGATTTTCAGCTCCCGCACCCGGATCTTGCAGGCGGTATCTGCGCGGAACAGGCGGATGAGGCAGAGAATGACGCTGAACATCTGGGAAAGGACGGTCGCGAAAGCGGCTCCGCCCACGCTCATCCGGAAGAAGCGGATGAAGACGATATCCAGAACGATATTGGAGCAGGAGGAAATGATGAGGTAATAAAGGGGGTGTCTTGAATCGCCGACGGCCTGCATGATACCCATACAGGCGTTATACATGACCATGGAAATGACGCCGGCGAAGTACACGCGGACGTATTCCGATGCGGGGCCGAGGACATTTTCCGGAGTATCCATCCAGATGAGGATCTGCGGCGCCATAAGCACGCCGAAAACGGTCAGGAAAATACCGACCAGAACCGACAGCATGAGATTGGTATGGACGGCGCGGCGGAGGTGCAGATCGTCCTTTGCGCCGAAAAACTGGGAAATGACGACGCCTGCGCCCATGGATAGACCGCCGAAGAAGCCGACAAGCAGAAAGAGCAGACTGCCGGAAGAGGATACGGCGGCAAGAGCGCTGTCGCCAAGCAGACGTCCCACGATGAGGGTATCGGCGGTATTATAAAGCTGCTGGAACAGATTACCAAGGAACAGCGGGATGGCGAAGCGGGTGATCTTTCCTGCGATCGACCCTTCCGTCATGCGGTTTTCGGAGGCTGTAGCCATGATGGCTCCTTTCAGAACGGTTATAATGCGTGTATTCAGACGGCAAGGGCGTCGATGAACGCCTTTGCTGCGGCAGATAGCGGTAGGGAGTCCGGCATGGCAAGATAAAAGCTGCGGGTGGGGATCTCCGGGGTCACGGAGAGCTTTTTTACTTCCCCACGGGTAAGCGCATCTTTTGCAAAGTCCTCAACGATACAGCCGACGCCGATGCCGCGGCGGACAAATTCGAGGATGAGGTCGGAGGTTGCCAGCTCCACCGCCGGTTCCGGGGTACTGCCGCCCTCGGAGAACCACGCATCAAGATAGCGTCTTGTGGAGGTCTGGTGCTCAAGGAGAATCAGCGGCAGCGCGGCAAGAGCGGCGCGGTCCAGCGGCGGACCGTCCGCAATGGGATCGTCACCGGCGCAGATGAAGATATCGCGGATGCTCCGCACCGGGATGAAATCAAGACCCTGGGCGGCTGAGTCGGTCGGAAGGGGGGCGGAGATGACGCCGAAGTCGATCTGTCCGCTGTGCGAAGCGGCGAGGGTATCGGGGGTCGGGGCGTTTGTCACCTGCAGGCGGATGCCGGGATATTCGGCGTGGAAGCGGCCCATATATTCAAGAAGATAAAAGCGCAGGGTCATATCGGATGCGCCGATGCGCAGAACGCCCTCTCTGAGGCCCTCCATATCCCGCAGCTTGTCCTCTCCGCTTTCGAGAAACGAAAAAGCCTTTTTGACGTGGGAATAGAGCATCTTCCCTTCAGGGGTCAGGGTGATGCCGCGGTTGGAGCGGCGGAACAGCTTGACATGGAGCGCGTCCTCTAACTGTCTGATACTTGCGGAGACCGCGGGCTGGTGGATATACATCCGCCGTGCCGCCTCGGAAATGCTGCCGCAGCTGGCAACATGATAGAAAACCCGGTAAAGGGCAATATTTTCAAGCATTTCCGCATCTCCTCCTCTCCCGTTTTTGAAAGCCCGGCCGCAAAAACGCATTTTTTACAAAAAAACTTTGAAAAAAGGCTTTTCATGGGGCCGAAAATGGTGTATAATAAAGTCATCTATCATTATACAATATCTCGGGCAAAAATGCAAGACGAAACGAGAAGAATTACACTCCGGATAAACAATTACAGTCTGTCGAAAGGAATGGTACTACGATGAAAAACAAGTGCAATATTCAGGTCGGCGGGATCGGTCTGACCCTGTATACCGAATATGACGAGGCCTATGTGGGCGCTCTTGCAGAAGATGTCAGCACACAGCTGGAGACGCTTCTGAAAAACGCTCCCCGCTCTTCCAAGCTGGATGCGGCGCTGCTCATGCTCCTTGACCTGACCGACGCAAACAAGAAGCTGGAAGCCGAAAACGGCAAGCTGAAGCGCGAACTGGAATCCGTCAAGCTGGATCTGGAAATCGCCACCATCGAAAAGGAAAAGCTCGCCGGAAAGGCCGCAAACTGATTTTCCTGTGGCTTCTATGACGAAAAACAAAAAGCTGCCGGAGCTGCTGGCTCCCGCCGGAACGCGGGAAGCGCTGGATGCAGCCATCCGGGCCGGGGCTGACGCTGTTTATTTCGGCGGCAGCCGCTTCAACGCGCGCATGGCCGCCGACAACTTTGCCGGGGACGCCATGGGTGAGGCGATCCGCGCCTGCGCGTTCTACGGCGTCAGATCCAATATCACGCTGAACACGCTGCCAAGAGAACGGGAACAGGCGGATGTGCTCCGGTACGGCGAGCAGCTGTGCCTGTGGGGGGCGGATGCAGTCATCTGCGCAGACCTCGGCACGGCGGCGCTCCTGCACAAATATTTTCCGGAGATGCCCTTACATGCCAGCACCCAGTGCTCAGGACACAATGTCGATGCCGCGCGGTTCTTTGCGGACCTCGGGTTTTCCCGGATGGTTGCGGCAAGAGAACTCTCCTTTGCGGACCTAAAAACCATCTGTGACGAATCTCCCATTGAGACGGAGCTGTTCATCCACGGTGCAATATGCGTTTCCCAGTCGGGAGGTTGTCTGTTCAGCTCCCTTGTGGGCGGGCGGAGCGGCAACCGGGGTGCCTGCGCCCAGCCCTGCCGTCTTCCCTACCGCTGTACCGTGAAAGAACCCGGAGGAGGTCATTCCGGGGAGGACTATCCCCTGTCCATCAAGGATATGTGTCTTGCCTCCCATATTCCGGAGCTGCTGTCCCTCGGTGCCGCTTCCTTCAAAATCGAGGGCCGGATGAAGAGCCCCGCTTATGTCGACGGGGTCATTTCCATCTATCGGCGGCTGCTGGATGAAGGACGCAATGCGGACGAAAAAGAGCTTGCCAAGCTCGCCGCGCTCTTTTCCAGAAACGGCTTTACCGACGGCTATTTCCGGGGTAAAACCGGGTCTTTTATGCAGGGCGTCCGCTCCGAGCGGGACAAGGCCCTGACGCTGCAGGCCGAAAAAGAAGTGCTTTCGGGCAAAAAAGAACCCCGGCGCATCCCGGTTTCCCTGACTTTTTCCGCAAAGGACGGGGAGGCCATGACGCTCACCATGACGTCTGACCGCGCATCGGTCACAGTCACGGGAGAGGAACCCCTTCCCACAGCGGAGACCGCGCCCGCAGAGGACGCAGTCAGAAGCAATCTGACACGGCTCGGACAGACGGTATTTGCGGCAGAACATGTCGATATCAGGCTGTCCGGTTCCCCGCTCTGTGCGCCGTCATCACTCAATAAGCTCCGCCGGGCGGCAGCGGAAAAACTTGATGAGGTGCTCCGTGCGCTCCCGCCCTGTGAAGGCAGACCGACTAAAAAGAAATTCGACGGTACTGATCTTCTGCCGGATGAACTGACAAAGAAGCGCAGGCCCTATTCCGGGGAAGTTTTCTGGCCCCGACAAGCATCTTTTCTGTTCACCGACAGAATTCCCGCATCTGCGCGGGACTTTTATGATATCCTGTATCTCCCGGCAGAGGTTTTTGTGCGCGACGCTGACAAAGCCCTCGCCCTCGGGGTAAACGGCATTGTGCTGCCCCCTGTGATCTTTCCGGGTGAATATGCCGCCATGCGCGGGATTCTTGCAAAAGCAAAAACGGCGGGCATCGTCCATGCGATGGTCTCCAATGTCGGACACATTGCCCTTGCCCTGGAATACGGCTTTACCCTCCACGGCGGGCTCCGGTGCAATCTGTATACCGGACTTTCCGGGGACGTCTGGGCAGAGGCCGGATGTTCTGATCTGCTCCTTTCCCCGGAGCTCACCATGCCCCAGATCCGGGACGTGACCACATCCGTGCCGAAGGGCGCTGTCACCTACGGGCGGATTCCGCTGATGACCATGCAGCGGTGCATTATCCGTGAGGCTGCCCATATTCCCGACGGGAAACCCTGCTCCCGCTGCGACGGTCAGCCCTTTGCTTATCTATCAGATCGGCGGCATACAGTCTTCCCCGTGGTGCGCTGCTTCCCTCACCGCAATGTGATCTATAATTCCGCCCCCTTCTATATGGCGGACAAACCTGGACACGAGACTGCCATGCGGCTGGATTTCGTCCATCACCTCTTTACGACGGAAAACACCAAGGAAGCGGAGCGGGTCATGCGCGCCTACTTTACCGAAGGCACTTACCCACCGCCTGCGGCTTTCCGGCGGATTCAAAGCTGATTTTGGCCCCAATAGGAGTATCGGAAGGGAGACGTCATGAAGATTTCGATTTTACGGCGTTCTGCGTTTTTATGCTTTTCGGTGCTGCTGCTCCTTTCTTTTGTCTCCTGCGAAAAGACTGTTTATCTGCCCACCGGAGGATATGATTATACCCTCTGTGACGGGGTTCTGCTGGGCTATCCGATTCCAAGACGCGGGGAGCAGTTCGTGCTTTCCAAAGATACATCCCCGAAAGCGTTTGTACCGACGCAGAAGGACGGCAGATATACCTATCCGTCCTGCGAAATCGGGTATCTTTCCCTGTGGGATGATATGTCCGTGCCTTATGCGGCTCACGGCGGAGCGCGGGTCTGGTTCCGGTATGAGGATGATGATCTGACCGTGTTTCAGGGATCCGTTGACGGCTGCGCAGTCGTTTACGCAGAGGAACACCTGATGCTCTGCGGGGATGGGGAACCACGTACCGTCGCAGCACACTGTGACGCTGTGCTTGACTGCCATGAGAACCGGATTCTGTTTTCCGATGACGGCAGGCTTTGCGAGTACCGCGGCGGAAAGACACAATGCCTTTATGACGATGCTCCCGTTTCCGATGCGTGGTACGTGATCGGAGATGCGGATGATACGCTGCTCTTCTGCAGAGAGGACGGACTGGTGTTCTCCGGAACAGAAAATGGTCCGTTTTCACCCTGTATGCTCCAGACCCCGGCCCCTGATGAAAAAATGACCATTTTCCGCGGTACCGCTTATGCTTTATGCGGCACGGACGGGGACGCTTATTTCTATCATCTCCCGACAGGAGAGCCCGTTGAGCTGAATATGGGCGGGCTCTTCCGCTTTCCGGATAAAGCCGTTTCCATAAAGGAACAACCGCTGTCCCCCGATGGGGTTTTTGCTTATTTTTATGATATCAATTATGTTTATCGCATCGCTTTTGCCGATGGTACTTCAGAGACCGCAGAGAATAACGCGCTGATTTATGAAAACCGCTGTGTCCTGTCGTCTCTGACCGCCGTCACAGATGAAATGCTGCTGCTCTCTCAGGCGGGAAATGAAATGACCGAGTATAACGCCGTCATCACCCCAGCCGCTTTTGCGGAGGATGTGCCGGAGGAGAGAGAGGACGATTTCCGCCCTTGATGACGGAACCGGAAATCTGCAAAAAAGCGAAAAGAAATTACGGAAAGGAAGCTTTCGCAAAGCGAAAGCCATGAATGATGATTATGAAAATCAATGTCCGCATCAAACGCCTGCATCCGACCGTTACCCTGCCCGCTTACGCTTCCGAGGATGCAGCAGGCATGGACCTCCACGCAGCTATCGACGCGCCGGTCGAGATTCCGCCGCATGAGAGAATCCGCATCCCCTGCGGCTTCGCCATGGCACCGGAGAGACGGGACGTCGCCGCTCTGCTTTTCGCGAGAAGCGGCCTTGCACATAAGAAGGGACTTATGCCATCCAATGCCGTAGGCGTGGTGGACGCCGATTATCGCGGAGAGGTCATGGTTTCTGTGCTCAATAACAGCAATGAAACTTATGTTATGCAGCCCGATGAACGGTTCGCACAGATGGTAATCATGCCCGTGCTCCAGGCAGAGATCACGGAGTGCGAGGAACTGGACGATACCGAACGCGGTGCCGGAGGCTTCGGCTCAACGGGTGTGTAAATCGAGGGAACGGATATGAAGAAATCGGCAATTTATCATATTTTTCTGATTCTTGTCGGCATCGTGCTGGGAACGCTGATCGCAAAGGTCACAGCAGGAGTTCCGGCGCTCGGATGGCTGTCGTACGCACTCACGTTCGGATTTGAATCACCGCTGGTGCTGAATCTGGCGGTCATCAGACTGACGCTTGGGGTCAGTATCGACCTGTCGGTCGCAGTGATTTTGTTCGTCACACTCAGCCTCGTGCTCGGACGCTATTTTGCCCGCTGAGGAAGCGCACGCGCTCCCCCCCTCCAAAAGTTTTGGTCAAGCTTTTTCAAAAGCTTGCGGGGTCAAGGGGCGGAGCCTCCTTGCCGACGCCCGCAGGCGGCGGAATGCCCTGACGCTTAAAGCGCGTCTTCTCTTTTCGGTTCCTTTTCTCTTTCGCAAGAAAGGAAGAGAAAAGGAACAAACACGAATAACATCCCACTCAATCAGAAATTTTTCCCTTCAAGCAACCTCCCAAAGAAAGGACCACCCCCACCATGAAACTCATCCTCGCCTCCAAATCCCCCCGCCGCAGAGAAATTCTCGGCATGCTGGGTCTCCATATTGAAATCCTCACCCTTGATACCGCCGAAGAAGGCGACAGAGAACACTGTACCCCCGACGCCCTCGTCCGTTCCCTTGCCGCACAGAAGGTAAAGGCCGCATGGGAGAACGTCAAGGATCGCCCGGACGCAGAGGACCTCGTCGTCCTGTCCGCAGATACCATCGTTTACCATAACGGCAGGGTCCTCGAAAAACCAAAGGATCATGAGGACGCAAGAAATATGCTCCATGCCCTTTCAGGAGATCAGCATCAGGTGTATACAGGCTACGCCGTCGTTTACCGGGGAAAAACGGCAGACGGATTTTCCAGAACAGACGTGCAGTTCCGGGAGCTTTCCGATGCGGAAATCGACGCTTACGTGGCTACCGGCGATCCCATGGATAAGGCGGGCGCGTACGCCGCCCAGGGCAGAGCTTCCCTGTTCGTTGAGAAGATCGAGGGAGATTACTTCAACGTCGTCGGCCTCCCCGCGTCGGATATCAACGTCACCATGAAGAAAACATTCGGCTTCGGTCTCACGGAGCCGGATTGAAATAAGCCAAACCAGACTGTACCCCCGAAAAGGAGTTAGAATACCCATGAAAAGCATCGGCATCGACCTCGGTACCGCCGGTACAAGAATTTTCGTCAAGGGCAAGGGCATTGTCCTGCGTGAGCCTTCCGCCGTCACCGTTTCGGATTCCACGGAGGAAGTTCTCGCTGTCGGCCTCGACGCTTCCCGCATGGCGGGAAGAACCCCCGATGACGTGTCCGTGCGCCGCCCCATCAAGGCGGGCGTGATCGCACAGTTTGACGCAGCGGTCGCTATGACGGACGTGTTTTTACAGAAAGCTGTCGGCTCACTGACCCTCCATCACCCGCAGGTCATGGTCGCCGTTCCCTATTCCGTCAATGACGTGGAACGACGCGCCGTGGAGGAGGTTATCCTCGAAGCGGGCGCAAAGAGCGTGGCACTCATCGAGTCCTCTTTGACATCCGCCATCGGCGCAGGTCTGCGCGTCACCCATCCGAAGGGTTCCATGATCGTGGATATCGGCGGCGGAACGACGGAAATCGCCGTCATGAGTCTGGGCGGTATCGTCGTTGCGCGCTCCGTGCGCGTGGCGGGAGATACACTGGACGAGGCCATCTGCGCACTTGTCAGAAAGAAATATAACGTCATGATCTCCGAAACCACAGCGGAGTACTGCAAGCGCTCCATCGGCTATGTGAAATGCCCCGGAGACCCCGCTCATCCCGCAAAGGAAATGGAGATCCGCGGACGGAACGTCATCACGGGTCTGCCTGTGACGCTCCGTATTTCCGCAGACGATATGGCGGAAGCCATGGCGGAGCCCGTTTCCCAGATCGTGGAAGCCATCCGCGCAACGCTGGAAAACACGCCTCCGGAGCTGGCGGCGGATTTACTGGAGGACGGCATCCTCTTATCCGGCGGCGGCGCACTGCTGGGCGGTCTTGCTCCCCTCATCGGGCGCACGACCCATCTGAAAGTCTCCATTGCCAAGAACCCCACGGACTGCTCTGTGCTGGGGCTGGGCAGACTGCTGGAATACACGGGAGACGTTGACCGGATCATCCGGTTCCGCTCGAAATAAAAAGAGGTCGCAATGAAACACAACCGTGCAGGATTTATCTTAATTCCCGTTCTCATCTGTGCGCTTTTATTTGCGGTCATTCCGTCGGCTCTGATTCTGACGGGGCATGCGGAGCTCATCAGGGGCGCTGTGAACACCGTGTTCGTTCCCATTGAGCGGGTCTTCTCCGGTGCCGGCGATGGGGTACGCAGCATGCTCGCATACTTTACGGAGTTTGACGAACTGAAAGCGGAAAACGAGCGTCTGCGCGCGCAGCTTGCTTCCATGGAAGACAAAGTCCGGGCGGCGGAGCTGACGCTGGAAGAGAACGCCTTTTTGACGAATTTCCTTGATCTCAGAGAGAATCACGCGGACTTCCGTTTTCTCAAATGCGAAGTGGTCGCCGCGGATGACAACGGCTACCGTACTGTTTATACGCTGAATGCGGGTGCAAAAGAAGGGGCCGCCGCAGGCAATCCCGTCATTACGGCGGAAGGACTGCTCGGACGCATTTCCGAGGTAGGCTCCAACTGGTGCAAAGTGGTGCCGGTCACGGAGCTTTCGTCCTCCGTCGGGGCCTATGCGGAGCGCTCCGGTGCCGGCGGCATTGCGGAAGGCGAATACGCCCTGCGCATGGACGGAAAGCTCTTGCTTACCTATCTTGAAGAAAACGCCGATGTGGTCGTGGGCGACCGCATCCGCACCTCCGGCGTGAACAGCATTTTCCCGCGCGGGCTTCTCATCGGTGAAGTGACGGAGCTGCGCACCGACCCTGCCAACATGGCGCGTACCGCGGTCATTACCCCGGCTGTCCGTTTCGGGGTCCTGCGGGATGTGATGATCATCACGGACTTTGCCCATTATGAAGAAATCCCCGACGAAATTCTGAACCCCTCTGCTGCTGATACGACTGATACAAACTGAAAGGAATCAACCCATACTATGAACGAAATCATTCTCTGCAAATACGGCGAAATCGTATTGAAAGGTGCAAACCGGAAGTTTTTTGAATCCATGCTCGCGCGCGAAATGAAGCACCGCATGCATCTCTACGGTGCCTGCTCCGTGACCCACGCCCACTCCACCATCGTTGTGGAGCCTCTTGATGACGCTTTTGACATTGACGGTGCCTTTGCGGAAGCAAAGAAAGTCTTCGGTCTTGTGGGCGTCAGCCGTGCTCTGAAAGTGGAAAAATCCATGGAAGCCATTGAAGCGGGTTTACGCTCCTGGGTCCCTGCGATGCTGGCCGGATACAAGACCTTCAAAGTGGAAGCAAAGCGTTCCGACAAGCAGTTCCCACTGAACTCTCCCCAGATCTGTGACGAGTGCGGCGGGGTGATTCTTGACACGATGCCGCGGCTGAAAGTCAACGTGCGTAATCCGGAAATCGTTGTCCGTGTGGAAGTGCGCGACACGGCTGCCTACATCCATGCGGGTCAGGACAAAGGTGCGGGCGGTATGCCTGTGGGTTCTGCGGGCAAAGCGCTGCTTCTGCTCTCCGGCGGTATCGACAGCCCTGTTGCCGGTTATATGATCTCCAAACGTGGAGTTTCCTTAGAAGCTACTTACTTCCATGCACCACCTTACACAAGTGAACGTGCAAAACAGAAGGTTATCGACCTTGCCAAACAGGTTGCCAAATATACAGGACCAATTCGTCTTCATATCGTTAACTTTACAGATATCCAGATG
>JAKSPR010000180.1 GCA_024404655.1 Clostridia bacterium
GATCATCGACGAAGAGGTTTCCTATTTTGTTGGCGGCGTGCGCAGTGCAGAAGACGCAGCGCGGATTATCCAGAACCGGCTTTATATCTACTTGAATGAGTAAAAAACGTATCAGAAAACGGCCGGATCTTTGAGTTAAAGTATTCCGGGTTCTTTGGCATGTCTTTTGATATACTGCGATTTATTTCAGAAAAAACTATGGGAGGTTCCCGGTCCATGAAACAGTTCGTAAAAAACAGTGCGGTCTGGCTGCTGCTGTTATCCATGTTCCTGTGTCTTTTTGTATCCGGCTGTGAATCAAAATCCGCTGCCAACGCGAACGGCAAAAAGCCTGATGTTGCGGACGCAAAAATTCCGGAGAAAACACAGCTGGAGGTACAGGCGGAAGCGGAGTTATACTATGAGAACATGTTCCGGTATTATCCGTGCCGGTACGATATGGCAGTGGTACAGAATATCAGACCCGCTCTCAGTGCAGGAGGCTATATCTACGGCTTTGGCATCAATGAGGTTTACGGCGGGATCTGGCTGATGAAATTTGACATGCACGGGAACCTTGTCTCGGAATCCAAGATGGGCGGTTATACAACGAAATGCAGTGTGATTGATGAAGATCGCTATATGATCGCGGCAAATTTCGGCGGTTATTCCGGGCTGACTGCTGCTATCCTAAAGGAAGATGGCAGCGTGATTGATTACGTTGAAAAACTTCCTGTGGCAGATCATCCCAGTAGTCCTTATGTGGAACAGGAATATGGAAAACAAGTCAGCGATATTCTGATCTATCTCGGTGACGACTGTATCCTTGTCGGATACTATTTTGATTTATACGTTTTCCGGAATGGTCTGTCAGGCGGCGCGGTACGTGTTGATCTGCCCGGGGCGATAGAGGGCATTGAACGGCTGGACGATCATACGCTTCTGATGTTTTCGCCGAAACAGATGAATGATACATGGGAAAGCTTATTTCATACCATTGATATGGATACCGGAGAAGTTTCCCCGTACGCTTACGATGATGCGCATCCCGATCCGACGAAGATTTTTGAGAATATTGAATATCTTTACTATCAGGACGGAACTTATTACGCCCGCTGCAAAGACGGAATCTATTCCTACCGGGACGGTGAACGCAAATTTCTGTTGAGCTGGGAGGAATCTTATCTGAACAGCGGAACCATCGATATTATTCAGGTACTGAATGACGACTGCTTTGTCGTTGGCTATAAGAATGCATTGACGTTGGCGAATGAAACAGGCTGTCTCATCAGGGAAACCCTTCAGAGAGAGAAACCGCGTCAGGTCGTGACGCTGGCATCGGTTGGTATCAGTCAGGAATATAATAGATTTGTACAGAGTGCAGTTGATGAATTCAACAGGAGCAGTACGGAATATCTCGTTTATTATCATGACTATGAATCCGTATACAGATTATCGTATGATGTATCATGGTCCCAAAGAGCAGAGCTTGCGCAGCAGGACTTTGAATTTGATCTGATCAACGGTGTGGTTTATGACAGCTACATATTTCCGGGCGATTCTACCAATCTCAAAATGCTGTCCGATAAAAATGCGCTGATTGATCTGTCGCCCTATCTGGATGAGGGACAGCTGTTCGGATGTGTGGAAGATTACTGCCGCGGGGGAAACGGAATCCTTGGTGTTCCGTTCTTCTTCCGGTTATCTACTCTGATTACACAGCAGGATACGCTTGCATCCACGAAGAAGCTGACATGGGATTTGCTCTATGAGTTTGCCGAAAATCTGAAACCGGGCGAATCGCTGTTTGATGAAAAGATGTTTGAACGGCTGAAACAGATCGGACCGAACGATTTTATTGACAGCGAGCAGAAAACCTGCAGTTTTGACAGCGAAGAATATATTCGGTATTTACAGCTTCTGCGGGAAATTTATGAAGGGAAGTATTATGATATCCGCGCATCGGTAATAATTACAGAGCACACAACACCATTTGAGAATTATGAATCCCATCAGGGTTTTGAACTTCTTGGGGTGGATGCACAGAAACGGTCCCAGTCGGGACAGCTGAAATTCAGTTTATGGGATTTCTGCACACGGAAATCACTCGATGCTCTGATGCTTGCCTACCAGCATCAGAATATCAATTACTGCGGTTATCCCAGCAAGAATGAGACAGCAGTTCTTATGGATTCCGATGCGATCTTGTCTGTTACCTCTATTGCAGAATGTCCCGAAGGTGCTGCGGCATTTATGAAATACCTTTTCAGTGACTACATTCAGGCAAGCCAGGCAGTATCTCATTTTGGTCTTCCTGTAACCAAAAGTGCATTGAAAGCAATTTTTCCCATCGGTCATATCTACTATTTTCCAACAGATGTCGCATCTGTGTATGATGACCCGGTTTTGAAAGACGCTATTTCCTTTTTTGGAATTGTTCAAGACAAACCGACAAATTATGATGGTTATTTCGCACATGTGTATGTCACAGATGAAGATTGTGAAAAATTCATCCGTTTCCTTGACAGGGCGAGGGCAATAAAAGGCTGCAACAGCGTCGTCAGGAGCATCATCGACGAAGAAGTTTCTTATTATGTCGGCGGTGTCCGCAGTGCAGAGGATACGGCACGGATCATTCAGAACCGGCTTTATATCTACTTGAATGAGTAAAAACGGGTCAGCGGAAGCCGTATATGGTTCCCGCTGACCTTTTTTCTGTTCCCATCAGCAGACGGGCAGCATATCCGGATCACCAGCAGCGTATGCAGAAAAGGAAGATTTCCCGGAAATATCCAAATCCGCTTGACTGCCGTAAAAAAACATGATAATATATAAGTCAGAAGCGATTGTCAACATTTCTTATGAATGAATTATGGAGATTTTGATTATGAAAAACATACTCAAAAGATTTACAGCATGTTTTCTGATCGTCATTGTAACGATCGGGCTTATCGGTGAAAACCGGGCTTTTGCATTACCAGGGACCCCTCACAATCATGCCTGGGCGAACTATAAAAGTTTTCACGGCAGTGAACCGGCTGTGACCATGGAATGCGGTCTTGTGTTCGGTGGTCTTTCGGTCCCCGGTAAGTTTGTTGTTGAGCAGAATGTCTCCCGGGACCGTATCAATGAAATCCTTGAGCAGGTGATGGAAAAGAATAATATCACCGATAAAATTGCTGAGGAACTGAATGCAAAATGTCAGAAAATGAGAAACCGGTACAAACTGAATACCGAGGATCTTGTGTCTGCCCTTGCGGGGACGATAGGTATTGATGCCCTGTTCGACGGGAATATGGGAAAAATCGATGATTATGTCAAGATGCTGATGCACGGAGATCTCAGTCATCTGACGGATGTCGCGTCTTTTGCCATGAGTCTGTCAGGTGCTGCAGCCGCCGTCGTCACAGCTCCCGAATCATTCAGTGCAGCCCTTCTGGGCATCGTCTCTTCTCTTGGCCTGACTTCGGCTATGCGTGCCATTCAGGATATTATTGACAATGGCACAGACATGGAACTGGTTCAGGGCATGTTAGCAGCGTCAGCTCTGAACGCTATTTATGAGGAAGTAAACAAACGTATCGACAGTGAAGCAGGCGGACTGATCAAGAAAATCGTGTTCGATGGAAATACCCGTGCGTGTTTTGATGACAGAACTGTATTCGGTGTAGGGGGAAATACCCTGTTCCTTTCCGTTGACGGTGTGCTGGAAGCCGGGCCCTGCGGCAAGCAGATGTTTCAGTCCGAACGTGAAAAACCCGGGTATTTTTCAGGAATCTATACGGGTTCTCTGACAGTCAAAGCAACATACGATGCTTCAAAGTTCGATGAGAACTTCCTCTCTGACGTCTTCAAAGCGTTCCCCGGAAGGAGCATCCTCAAAGAGTTCTACAATTTGCAGGATGAATACTTTCCTTCCATTATCACCAAGGAAGTTCGCTTTGCCGATGTGACGGTTTCTGTCGATTCGAGAAGGGAGAGATTCAGCGGCTCCAAAAAGGTGGCCTATCCCAAGTTCGGAGCATCTACCGAAACCAATACCTGTGTGATCGACCATACAGTCCGGTGCTCAATGAAAACGGGACTTTATACGGACGGACATTATTCCATCAGCGGTGATACTGCAAACAATTACATCGATTACAGTTTCTACGGCAAGATCGTTGATTCCTTTTTCGGGAAGATCATCGTAAATAAAGCAAAAATCACCGAGAACTATGCGGTGCATGCACCTTATGTCGATCGTTTCTTTGATTTTTCAAGAGAGCTCAACGCCGGAGGTCACGTCCTTATGACAGACAATGATCTTTTCTGGTTCTTGAAGAAGCCTCCGTATCTGTATTATAATATCGACACCTACGAAGAACACAATAAGGATCTGCTGTACTGACGGAGGAAATGCATGATGAGAAAATACAATACTGTAAAAACTCTGTTATTGGTTTTCGCACTCCTTATGGTCGCTGTGTTCTCCCTGATGCTCGCGTCATGCGAAATGATCGACCGGATCCAAGGTGAGAAACCTGAGGGGATTGCAGACTGGGATGCCCTTGAAAAGAATCCCGGATTTAATAAAGAGTATGAGGAATTGATCCAGCCCGATCAGGTATATACCGGCCGTACGGGTTTGACCGGTCAGGAACTGATCGACTACATGAACAGTCCCGAATATGAAGCCTACATGGAAATTCAGAACGCAGCGGACGGAAACACAGCGGACTATGATCCGGCGGTCATTGCGGAAAACACCGTGACCGGGGAGTTCCGGTTTGACGAAGAGGCCGCAGAGATCACCGGTGTGGAAATAGACCCCGAAATCGTCGAAATGAACCGGCAGATCATGGCAGAAGCCGGCGAAGAATCCGAAGAATACGAAGACAACGGAGACGATATTCCGGAGATTTCGTCCGGGAATACAGATTCGCTGCCCGATAAGTATGCAAAGCTGATTCCGGATACGGTACTGGCAAATACCAGTCTCATGGTGATCGATTCCACCTATATGCTTTCCGGAACCGCTGGAAAAAGTGAATATCAGGCGGTTGTCAATGCCTTCAAAAAAGCCGGATATGAAACGGTCCAGGAGATGGAACGTGATGGGATGCTCATCTATACGGCAGGCGGCAAGGACGACGATTTTGTCACTGTCACCTATTACGACGGAGAATTCTCGTTGGTGATTGTCAAGTGATGTAAACAGCCCCGCCCGGATACAGGATCACCTGATTCCGGGCGGGGCTTTCTGCAGGCAGCAGGGAGATTATCTAAAAGGATCATGCGGCAGCTCTTTGAGATACAGTCAAAAAATCAGGATGATTTCCGGAAGTCATCGAATCTGCTTGACTGCTGCCCTAAAACATGATATTATTATAAACAAACAGATATGCCAGAGGGGATAAACTGCCGGCAGAACGCGGCAGGGAGCCCCTCGGACAAATTGGTGAAAGGAACGTGATTTTTATGCAGTATAAAGTACTTGGAAAAACAGGGTTAAAGGTCAGCGAAATCGGATTCGGCGGTGAATGGCTGGAACGTCATCCGGAAGAGGAATCAGTCGAATTGATGCGGTATGCCGCCGGAAAGGGAATCAACATCGTTGACTGCTGGATGCCCGATCCCAAATCCAGAGACATCATCGGCAAGGCCATGAAGGGAAACCGGGAAAACTGGTATGTGCAGGGACACTTCGGTGCTACCTGGCAGAACGGTCAGTATGTCAGAACAAGAGACATGAAGTTTGTGAAGCCTGCGTTTGAGGACCTGCTTGCAAGACTCGGGACAGATTATATTGACATCGGTATGATCCATTATGTCGACTCAGTCAAAGAATGGAATTCTATCCTTGAGTCGGATTATCTGAAATATGTTCTTGAAATGAAGGAAAAGGGTGTTATCCGCCATATCGGTCTCAGTTCCCATGACCCGGAAACGGCGGCGCTGGCAGTGAAATCCGGCCTTATCGAAATGCTGCTGTTCAGCATCAATCCTGCGTTTGATATGCTCCCGTCCGGACAGAATCTGGATGAACTGCTTGCGGAGGGCTACCGCTATGACAGCCATCTGGCGGGAATCAATACGGTAAGAGCAGACCTTTACAGACTGTGTGAAGAGCACAATGTCGGCATCACAGTCATGAAGGGCTTTGCGGGCGGACGTCTGTTTGATGCAAAGAGGTCTCCGTTCGGG
>JAKSPR010000181.1 GCA_024404655.1 Clostridia bacterium
CCCTCGGGGGCTGCGGGGGGGTCTCGGGGCTGTCCAACATTCTTCCCTCCGACGTGAGCGCTATGTGCCGGGCCTGGGTTTCGGGGGATACCGCAGAGGCTGCGCAGATGCAGCTTTCGTTCTTACCGCTCATACGAGCACTGTTTGCACAGGTGAACCCCATCCCTGTCAAAGCCGTGCTTGCTTCCATGGGTGTCTGCCGCGAGGAATACCGCCTGCCTCTATGTCCGCTGGAGGATGACGAAAAAGCTGCGCTTCTTTCTGTATTCCGCAGCGCCGGAGCCCGATAATCAAAGCCGCCTTGCTCTGTACCGGCGTACAGATAAGGCGGCTTTCCGTTTTTATTCAGATGACGGTATCCACATAAGTTCGGATATCAAATGCCTCCGTCACGGCATCCTTGCGCAGGTACAGGGGATGATGGGGGTGGCCTTTTTTTGATCTTGCACCGACGGAGAACCATTCAGCGCCGTATTCTTCACCGATTGCGATCATATCCCGCACTGTGGGGATCAGATACGGACGTTTTTCGATGATCGTTCCCCATGCAGCCCAGACAGCCGGGGTGTGACCTTCCCCGTAGGAGGAAAGGATATACCGGAACGCCTCCATGTTTTCTTTGTGGAGCACCTCGCACCGTTCCTTCGGCATATCATCGGGATCCGTTGCCCGCTGGGCGTAGACATTGAACATGATGAAGCTGTCATAGCCGTTGTGTAGGGCGATCCGCTCCACACTTTTCAGGGTATTGTCAAGATCGCCGGGAGCTGCGGTGGAGGGATTGATGCCGATGCAGATCAGGGGATTTTCCCCGCGGGTACCGAGAATATACCGGTATTCGTTATAATAACAGGGCACATAAAGCCACGCTGTCCGGTCATAGGGAAGATCTTTAGCGGAGGACTGTTCGGCAAGTGCCCGGGAAAAGGGCAGAATATCGCTGTCTGTGAGAATTTTTGACGGGATGTGCATGGTGGGTCTCCTTTGTTCTGACATTCCTTTGAAAAAAGTATATCATACCGGCGCGCTTCCTGTCAAGGGGCAGGAGAACCCGCCGACGAAAAACCTGCGGTATTGGAGAATCCGACATCATACAGAAAAATTTTCTTGAAAATCGTCTAAATTGTTAAGATTGGATATTTACAAATCCGTCCGGCGGGTGTATAATAATATCCGCTGTGCCGGGGACGGAAAAATCTCCCGCGCCGCGTTACAATTCCATACGAAAAGAATCAACAGATCCGATTTTGCGCAGAATATCAATCTCATGATATACGCCTGCCCAATGACTATCTGTTGTTTTTTTATTTTGAAGTGTCCACAAACACTCTTTTGCAAAACCGTAAACAAGAATGAAGAAACTGTAAATTTTAACGGGTTCTGTAGCAATCGCACAGGAATTGTGCTATAATACAATGGTATCTACCCACATGGGTATATTTAATAGTAGAAACGATTCCCGTTTACATAGCATTTAAGGAGATTTCAATGGCAATCACGACTGAAAAGCTGGAAGTCAAGAGCTATCCTGTCATGCCGCTGCGCGGACTTGTGGTATTCCCCCGCATCCCGATCAGCATTGAGACGGCAGAGCCGGAATATGTGGAGATGTGCGAGCGCGCTTCCCACGCCGGTACGCAGGTGCTCTTCCTGACCCAGAAAGATATCGCAAACGAACATCCCGAACCCGCTGACATGTTCTCCGTCGGCTGTGCAGCACGCATCAAGCAGCTCATCAAGCTGCCCAACGGTACGGCCCGCATGATGCTGGAGGGTACCGACCGTGTGCAGGCAACGGATTTCCTCAAAAATGAAAACATCTTCGAGGCTACCGGCCTTGTCCGTCATCTGACCATGGAGGACGAGGGCGGCATCCGCTCCGAAGCGCTTCTCATGACCACGGTCAATGCGGTGGAGAAGATCGTACAGTATCTGCCCAAGATGTCGAAAGAAGTCCTCATGGCTGTCCGCGGCATTAAGGAGCCCGGCATGCTGGCGGACTTCATCGCATCCAACGTCCTTGTGAAGTACCTTGACAAGCAGTCCGTTCTGGAGGTCTTTAACCCCGTCAAGCGGCTGGAACTGGTCAATGTGCTCCTTGAAAACGAAGAAGAGATCCTGCGCACCGAGCAGGAAATCCACGCAAAGGTACGTCAGCAGATCGAGCAGAATCAGCGCAACTACTATCTGCGTGAGCAGCTCAAAGCCATCCAGAGCGAACTGAACCGCGACGTCCCCAACTTCGGCGACGATGAAGACGGCGAGTTCTATGACGAAGAAAGCGATCAGGACGAGCTGACCGAATATGCAGAGAAGATCCGCAAGGAGACCAAGGACGCGCCGGCGGAGGTCCGCACAAAGCTCATGAAAGAGCTCAAGCGCCTCTCCAAGATTCCCTACGGCGCTGCCGAGGGCAATGTGCTGCGCAACTATCTCGACGTCACTCTGGAATATCCGTGGGCGAAGAAGACCCGCGACCGTGTGGATGTCAAAGCCGCAAGAAAAGTGCTGGATGCCGACCACGACGGTCTTGAAAAGGTCAAGAACCGTATTCTCGAATATCTGGCAGTGCGTCAGATGAATCCCGAAATCCGCAACCAGATCCTGTGCCTTGTCGGACCTCCCGGCGTGGGCAAAACCTCCATTGCGGCATCTGTTGCCCGTGCGCTGCACAGAAAATATGTGCGCGTATCCCTGGGCGGCATCCGGGATGAGGCAGATATCCGCGGTCACAGAAAGACCTATATCGGCGCCATGCCCGGCAGAATCGTCACGGCGATCTCCGAGGCGGGGGTCAACAATCCTCTGATCCTCCTTGATGAGCTTGACAAGCTGACCCGCGATGCTCACGGCGATCCGGCGTCCGCGCTGCTGGAGGTCCTCGACGCGGAGCAGAACAAGACCTTCCGCGATCACTTCATGGAGCTGCCCGTCGATCTTTCCGACTGTATGTTCATCGCAACGGCGAATACCCTTGAAACCGTTCCGGCTCCGCTGCTGGACCGTATCGAGATCATCGAGCTTTCCGCTTATACACGGGTGGAAAAGTTCAGCATTGCCTCCCACCATCTGCTGGCAAAGCAGATGAAGCGTCACGGTCTGAACAAGCGGATGCTGAAAGTCTCCGACGACGCGATCTATGAGATCATCGACTTCTATACGAGAGAAGCCGGTGTGCGTCATCTGGAACGTGAAATCGCCAACCTCTGCCGCAAGGCGGATATGAAGATCATGGATGAGGGCGTGACGTCCTGCACCGTGACCGCGAAAAATGTGGCAGACTATCTCGGCAAGCGAAAGGTGCGTCCCGAGACCATTGAACGCGCTCCCGAAGTGGGTGTTGTCAACGGCCTTGCATGGACGGAATCCGGCGGTGATATGCTGAAAGTTGAAGTGACTGCCGTTCCCGGTACGGGTCATATCGAACTGACCGGATCTCTCGGCGACGTCATGAAGGAATCCGCAAAGGCGGCTGTCACCTTCGTCCGTTCCCGGGCGGAAAAATACGGCATTGACCCCGATTTCTATAAGAACCGTGATATCCATATCCATTTCCCGGAAGGTGCTGTTCCCAAGGACGGCCCCAGTGCCGGTGTTACCATGATCACCGCCCTTGTCAGTGAACTGTCCGGACGTCCTGTCCGCCATTACATTGCCATGACCGGTGAAATTTCCCTGCGCGGACGGGTCCTGCCCATCGGCGGCCTGCGGGAAAAGACCATGGCGGCATACAAGGCCGGCGTGAAGATCGTCTGCTTCCCGGAAGGCAACAAAGTGGATCTTGACGAGGTCGTTCCTGTGGTGAAAGAGAACATCGCCTTCTATCCCTGCTCCCATGTGGATCAGATTCTGGAGCTGGCGCTGGTTCCCAAGGGGACCGTCGCCCTTGTCACGCCCGATACCGAGACTGTCATGCAGGACATTGCGGAGCGCGTCGCCCGCTATGAGACTGCGGACGATACCATAGTCCCCGAATCCTCCGTCCAAAGCGGAGAACGGATCCCGGGCTGATCTCCGCCAAACGAAAGGAACCGACATACAATGGCTGTCAATATCCAGAACGTCCGTCTTGTGATGAGTGCGGGCTTCTCCGAGCAGTTCCCCAAGGATCAACTGCCGCAGATCGCCCTGTCCGGGCGGTCAAATGTGGGCAAGAGCTCCCTTGTGAACACGCTGCTGGGCAGAAAGAGCTTTGCCCGTGTCTCCGGTTCTCCCGGCAAGACCATCACGGCGAATTTCTATGAGGTCGACCGCTCCCTTTATCTGGTCGATCTCCCCGGCTACGGCTTTGCAAAACGGCCCGATGCCGAAAAAGAGAAGTGGGCGTCCCTCATGGAGGCTTACTTCCGTGACAATCAGAATATCAAACTCGTGATCCAGCTCATCGACCTGAAGGTCGGACCGACCAAGGACGATGACATGATGCTCAAATGGCTGTGCGACGCACGGATGCCCTACATCATCGCCGCCACCAAAGCGGACAAACTGAACGTCACGGAGCGCAAAAAGAATCTCGATCTTCTGGCAACCGACCAGATGGTTCTGGAAGATACCCACGTCATCGCGTTCTCCGCGCTCAAGGGCGACGGACGGGATGAGGTGTGGAAATACATCCTGCGCGCGGCGCAGAACTGATTCCCCCGATAACTGCAGTTTTTCCGAAAGGAGGAAGACCGCATGCGTTTCTTATCTTCGATTTTCAGCGACCTGCCGATGTTTTTGTTAAGTCTTCCCGTCATTCTGTTTTCTCTGACGGTGCATGAATTCTCCCACGGCTTCATCGCCTATAAGCTGGGCGATCCGACGGCGAGAAACTTCGGACGGCTGACCCTGAATCCCCTCAAACATCTTGATCCCCTCGGCACCATCATGATGGTTCTCTTCCATTTCGGCTGGGCAAAGCCCGTACCGATCCAAACACGGTATTTCAAGAAGCCCCGGCGCGATATGGCGCTGACGGCGGCTGCCGGTCCCATATCCAATCTGATTCTGGGCTTTATCGGCCTTCTGCTGTATGCCGTCTATATCACGGTCGTCAATCATGTGTGGGCAGGAGCCCAAATCGACATAAACGGTATTGTATTTCAGGTGGTTAGTAACGGCGCGAATCTTCTGTGGCTTTTGTTCCAGATGAATATTTCTCTTGCCGTCTTCAACCTGATTCCGATCCCGCCGCTGGACGGTTCCAGACTGTTATTCATTTTCCTGCCGCCGAAGTGGTATTTTGGTGTGATGCGGTATGAGCGGTATATTCAGATTGCGATCTTGGTGGCCCTCTGGACCGGAATGCTCAGCGGGGTTCTCGGAATCGCGGTGAGTTTCGTGATGAAGCTGATGGTCCGGCTGGTATCGCTTCTGCCTTTTCTGACAATCTGACACCGAAAGGATTCTCACGGTATGGCTGAAAACCTGACTTATAAAATTGATACCTTTGAAGGCCCCCTTGATCTGCTTCTCACCCTGATCTCCAAAAACAAAATGGATATCAAGGATATCAAGATCACCGTCATCTTTGCGCAGTATATGGAATACCTCGACCGCATGAAGCAGATGGACATGGAGATTGCGGGAGAGTTCATCGTCATGGCTTCGGAGCTGATGCTTATCAAGAGCCGCATGCTCCTGCCGCGGATCGAACCCGAAGAAGAGGACCCCAGAGCACGCCTTGCCCAGGCCCTTCTGGAATACAAGCGCGCCAAGGAAGCGGCACTCTATTTTGAGGAACAGTATTCCATTTATTCCCGGCGGTTTGTCAAGGATACGGACGAAATTCCCGCCGATAAGAACGAAATCGCCCCGCAGGATGCGGCGCTGCTCAAAAAAGCGCTTCTGCGGCTGTTTTCAAACAAAGAACGGGAGGACGTGCCTCCCATCAAGAATATCACCCCCATCATTCAGAAGACCATTGTTCCGGTCTCCGATATGATCCGCGGGGTCATGGCGCAGCTTTCCGGAGCGGGAACCGTGCCGTTTCTGGAGCTTTTCTCACAGGCATCCTCCAAGAGCGAGATCGTCGCTATCTTCATGGCGGTGCTGGCGCTCATCAAGGACGGCCATGTGATGCTGGAAAAGCGTCTGGAAGCCCAGGCGCAGGAGGTTCCCGACGGGGAAC
>JAKSPR010000182.1 GCA_024404655.1 Clostridia bacterium
CGCGGGAATTTCATGCGGATATTGTAAACGATTTCGGGGAAATATTATTTTTTCTGAAATTCCAGAAAACCACATCAATATCACAAAAATTCATAGTTTTCACTTGAAAAAACACGCAGAATGCGGTATCATAAGAATAGTATGACTTTTTTTGAAAAGGAGCCTCCTTATGAAAACCTCCAGACTGCGTGTTTTGACGTTTTTCCTGTCATGCGCCGTGCTGCTTTCCTGTCTTTCCGGATGTGCCGGGACGAGGCGCAGCGGACGTGATACGGATATTCTATATACAGAAAGCGAAAGTCCGCTGCCGATAGGGACGGAAGGGGAAACCTCTCCCGTCACGGAAAAACCGGAGACGGAAATCCCCGCACCGATGACGGAAGAAAACCCGGAAAACATCACCGAAATGTCGACCGATGCCGAGACAGAGATTGTCACCGAAACGGAGGGTGAACCGGAAACCGAAGCACCGGAGACGGAGCCGGATGACGGCCGCATCAGGCTGCCGAAGCTCACCCTGATGCCCCTTTCCGAAGCGGAAGCGCTCCTTTCGGAGAACGACCTCACCTATACCCTTTCCTACACCTATTCGGAGTACGCAAAGGACGCGGTCATCCACGTCTCCTTCCGCGGGGTGATTCTTGACGACTGCTACCGCATCTCCCCGGCCTATCCGGTGGAGCTGACCGTCAGCCTCGGCAGGCGGCAGCACTACAATGTGGGCGCCGTCGACGACAAGACCATCTATCTCACCTTTGACGACGGTCCCAGTAAGCTGACGGAACAGTTTCTCTCGATCCTTGCGGAAAACGACGTCCGCGCCACCTTCTTCATGGTGGGTCAGTATGTGAGCTACTATCCCGAAATTGCAAAGAAGGTCTATGACGCAGGACATACCATTGCCTGCCATTCCTATACCCACGACTATGAATCCCTCTATGCCTCCGCAGACACCGCTCTTGCCGAGGTGGATATGTGGTCAGCTGCCGTGGAAAAGGCCACGGGCAAGAAGCCGGAGCACAAGGTCTTCCGCTTCCCCGGCGGCTCCACCACACGATATATGGAGCGGGACCGGCTGGAAGATATCTACTGGGCGCTCCACGATGCGGGCTTTACCTGCTTTGACTGGACCCTTGCCAACAATGACCGCTATCTGCAGGGCAAACCTGCCGACCAGACCACAGAGGACTATCTGATCTCTTCCGCCAAAACCACCCTCTCCTATGCCGAGGTCTCCCCGAAAATGCCCAAAGTCATGCTGATGCACGACACCAGTCCCGAAACCCTCGCCAGGCTCCAGTGGCTCATCGGGTACTTAAAGGACAAAGGCTATTCCTTCGGCACCCTGGACGAACTGGACGGCGACTGGCTGTTCTACCAATAATCCAAACGATCTTTGAAGGAGATTTACGCTATGTCCGATCTGATTTCACCCGTGATCCGTACCGTTTCGGTCGGTGATGTTTCCATGGGTTACTGTTCCTTCGGCAGAGGGGCAAAGCCCTTTGTCATCCTGCCGGGGCTCAGCCTGAAATCCGTTCTTCTGTCAGCCGACGCCCTTGCCGCAGGATTTTCAATGTTCTGCGACGATTATACCGTCTACGTCTTTGACCGCAGAACGAATCTGCCCGATCATTATACCGTCTCCCGGATGGCAGACGATACAGCAGCGATCATGAACGCGCTGGGCATTTCCGGAGCCTGTGTCTTCGGCGCTTCCCAGGGCGGTATGATGGCACAGCTGATCGCCGCACGGAATCCCGGCATGGTGTCCCGGATGGTGCTTGGCTCCACTGCCATGAAAGTTTCCGATCCTGCGGAAAGCGTGATCGGCGAATGGATCTCGCTTGCCGAAGCCGGCGACATCTGCGGTCTCAACCGTTCCTTTTCCAAAGCAGTCTACTGTGAGGAAACACAGAAAGCCTTTGCCGCAGTATTTTCAGCCATGGAAAACGACGGAACACCGGAGGACGTCGAACGGTTTCTGATCCTTGCCCGCGCGATTGCCGGTTTTGACGCTTCCGCCGAGCTTGCGGAAATGAAGCGTCAGCCGTGGTGCCCGAAGACGCTGGTTCTCGGCTCCCATGGCGACCGCGTACTCACCGGGGAAGCCTCGGAAGCACTTGCCGCGCTGCTTGGCTGTGAATCTTATCTCTACGAGGGCTACGGTCACGCCGTCTATGACGAAGCACCGGACTACCGCGCCCGCATGAAAGCGTTTTTTGAAAAGACCTGAAATCCACGAAAGGAACCGCCCCTATGCCTGACTGCAATCTTCCGCATCCCATCCGGATCGGGAACACGCTCCTGCCAAACGGACTGATCCTTGCGCCGATGGCAGGCGTGACGGATGCCTCCTTCCGCAAACTCTGCATGGCCCACGGGGCCGACTGGGTCGTCACAGAGATGATCTCCGCCAAGGCTCTCTGGTATCACGACAAAAAGACCGCCGTTCTCGCCGCCCTCTCCGCAGAGGAAATGCCCGCCGCCATTCAGATTTTCGGCTCCGAGCCGGAGGTCATGGCCTATGCGGCAAAAGTCCTCTCCGCACCCGACACCCCGGCGGGACGCATTCCCGCTGCCATTGATATCAACATGGGCTGCCCCATGCCGAAGATCGCCAACAACGGCGACGGCTCCGCTCTGATGAAAGATCCGGTGCTGGCCGGGAACATCATCGAAGCAGTCCGCGCGGCGACCGATCTCCCCGTGACCGTCAAAATCCGGGTGGGGTGGGACAGCGAACACAAAAACTGTGTGGAGATCGCCAAAATTGCGGCCTCCCTCGGCGTCTCCATGATCGCCGTCCACGGAAGGACCCGTGCGCAGCTCTATGCGCCGCCCGTGGACCGGGATTCCATCCGCGCCGTCAGAGAAGCTGTTCCCGATTCAATTCCCGTCATCGGCAACGGCGATATTTATTCCGGTGCCGACGCCCTCTCCATGATGGCAGAAACGGGCTGCGACGGCGTGATGATCGGACGCGGCGCCGACGGTAATCCCTGGATTTTTGAAGAAATCATCGCGGCGGCGGAAGGCCGCCTATGGACACCTCCGGATAAGGACAAACGCATCCGCACGGCGCTGGAGCATTTTGACCTCATGCTTGCGGCAAAGGGACCCTATGTCGGCGTACAGGAGGGGCGCAAGCACCTTGCATGGTACACCAAAGGCTTCCCCGGCTCTGCGGAGCTGCGCAACACCATCATGAAGACAGAAGACCCCGAAGAAGTCAAACGGCTGCTCCTTGAGCGGCTCGGAGACGCAAAAAAATCCGTGGAGGAACGCCCGTCATGAAATACATCCTGCGCTATATAAGGCCGTATCTCGGACGCATGTCGCTGGGACTGTTCATCAAGTTCATCGGCACCATCACCGATCTGCTGCTGCCCTATATCCTCGCCCATATCATCGACGATGTGGTGCCGCTGAAAGACGTACCCATGATCGTCTTCTGGGGCATTGCGATGCTCATCTGCTCCGGAATCTGCTTTGCGGGCAATGTCATTGCAAACCGCATGGCATCAGCCGTGGCAAGAGACGCGGCGCGGGCGGTGCGGCATGATCTGTTCTCCCGCATCATGTATCTTTCCTGTCATCAGGTGGATGTGTGCTCCATCCCCTCTCTTGAATCCCGTCTGACCACCGATACCTACAACGTCCATCACATGCTGGGCATGATGCAGCGCCTCGGCGTGCGTGCGCCGATTCTGTTGATCGGCGGCATCATGGTCACGGCCTACATGGAGCCGGTATTGACCCTTGTCATGGTGGCAGTCCTGCCCTTCATCACCTTTGTGGTGTGGAAAATTTCCGCAAAGGGCATTCCGCTTTACACCCAGACCCAGAAAGCGGTTGACAACATGGTCCGGGTCGTGCGCGAAAACGTACAGGGTGTGCGTGTCATCAAAGCGCTTTCCAAAACCGACTACGAGCGCAGACGCTATGAAGGGGTCAACGAAGCCCTTGTCCGCTGCGAAACCAAAGCCGGTGTGACTATGGCGGCGACCAACCCCTTAATGACCATTTTCATGAATCTCGGTCTGACGGCGGTGATCTTTGTCGGTGCCTTCCGCGTCAATGCGGGCATCAGCTCTCCCGGCAAGATCATGGCGTTCATTTCCTATTTTACGCTGATCTCCAACGCCATGATGAGCGTTACCAGAATGTTCGTCCAGTATTCCAAGGGTACGGCATCTGCCAACCGCATCGGTGAGATCCTCGATATTCCCGTGGATCTCGCACAGCTTGAAATGCCCGACCGGGATGCTGCTCCTTATCTTGAATTTGACGACGTGAGCTTCTCCTATAACGGGCTGAAAAACAATCTTTCCCACATCAGCTTTTCCGTTCCCGAGGGCGGAACGCTGGGCATCATCGGCGCGACGGGCTCCGGCAAGACCACGGTCATTTCCCTGCTCATGCGCTTCTATGACGTGAGCTCCGGCTCTATCCGCATCGGCGGACGCGATGTGCGCGCCATGTCCGGCGGGGAGCTCCGGGAAAAGTTCGGCGTTGCCCTGCAGAACGATTTCGTCTATGAAGGCACCGTTGCCGACAACATTCTCATGGGTCGGGAGCTTTCCATGGAGCAGATCCGGGAAGCGGCGGGCTACGCGCAGGCGCTGGAATACATCGACGCCTTCCCCGAAGGCTTTGAACATGAGATCACCACGGGCGGCACGAACATTTCCGGCGGTCAGAGACAACGACTTCTGATCGCGCGTGCACTGGCCGGCAAACCGGAAATTCTGGTGCTGGACGACGCATCCTCCGCCCTTGACTACAAGACCGACGCAAACCTCCGCCGAGCGCTCAGAGAGCACTGTCCCGAAACGAAGGCGACCTTCATCATCGCACAGCGCATCTCCGCGGTCATGCACTGCGACCGGATCCTCGTCATCGACGAGGGTGAGATCATCGGTGCGGGAAATCATGAAGAACTGCTCGATTCCTGTCCCATCTACCGTGAAATTGCGGATTCTCAGCTGGGAGGTGCGATTCTTGAATAAGCAGAAGAAACCAGAAAAGCAGCCCATGAGCAATGAGACCCGCATCCGGGTCCTTCTGCGGCTGGGCACCTACATGCTGCGGTACCGGGTACTGCTCTTTATCATCATCCTTCTGATGGTCGGCGCCAATCTTCTCGCCCTTGTGGGTCCGAAACTCTCCGGCTACGCCATCGACGCCATCAAGCCGGGCGAAGGACTGGTCGACTTCCCGACGGTATTCCGGTTCTGTGCGCTCATGCTGATCTTCTATATCGCATCGGCGGCACTCTCTTACTTAAACTCCGTCCTCATGATCCGCCTTTCCCAGAATATCACAAAGACCATGCGGCGTGAGGTCTTTGAGCACCTCACCACCCTGCCCGTCGGCTATTTCGACGTCAATCAGACCGGTGAGATCATCAGCCACATCTCCTACGATATCGACACGGTGAATGCGTCGCTTTCCAATGATCTCTTGCAGATCTGCGCCAGCATCATCACCATCGTGGGCAGTCTCATCATGATGATCACGATCTCCCCGCTGCTGCTGCTGGTCTTCTGTCTGACGGTGCCGATGTCCATTCTCTTCACCCGCTACAAAGCGCGGAAGATTCAGCCGCTGTTCCGCCGCCGCTCCGCCATGCTCGGCTCCCTCGACGGCTACGCGGAAGAAATGCTCTCCGGTCAAAAGACCATCAAAGCCTACCACAGAGAACAGACCATCGTGGATCGCTTTGACGAGCACAACAACGACGCGGTCACGGCCTACTATGAAGCCGACTATCACGGCTGCATGATCGGTCCCAGCGTCAACTTCATCAACAATCTTTCCCTGTCCCTCATTTCCATGTTCGGCGCGATGCTGTACATGTTCGGACGGGTCACCCTCGGCAACGTCTCCACCTTCATCCAGTACAGCCGCAAGTTCTCCGGCCCCATCAACGAGATGGCGAATATCATCTCGGAGCTGCAGAGCGCTATTGCCGCCGCGGAACGTGTCTTCCGTCTTCTGGATGAAAAGCCCGAAACGCCCGATACGGCGGAAGCAAAGGAGCTCTCCGACGTACGGGGCGAGGTGCATTTCGATCACGTCCGTTTCGGCTATACTCCGGA
>JAKSPR010000183.1 GCA_024404655.1 Clostridia bacterium
GCAGCATGGGAAGGATCCTTTCTTCAATAAGATTTCAGAAGCGATTAAAACGGATTACCGCATTCGGTGCAGAAACGCTCGTTCCCACTCCGCTTCTTGCCGCATTTCATACAGAAAAGCGAACCATCGGCGGAAGGTTTTGCCTGTGCTTTCTGCGGTTGTCCGGGGACGGAAGCTGCTGTTCCTTTAGTGGGCTCCAGTATAGAATCTTCAACTGTCGGTTTCAACTTGACAGTGCCATGATCAGGTTCGAGCAGAACGGTTTCTTCCGGGGCTGATTTCTTTTTGAGTGAGAGGACGAGGATCACGGAAATAACAAGCAAAACAAAAGCCGCAAAAGCCGCAGGCTGATAGCTCCTTGTTAATATTTTTCCCATGGTTGTCCCCATGCGGTAGATCTTCAGACCTCTTGTCGAAATAAAGGCCGTGATTGCATATCCAGCGGAAAACAGTGTCAGAATAACGGAAACAATCAGTATTTTTTTCTTCATCATAGATCCCTCCGGTCAAGTCCATATTCGGCACTGACCGCACGCTCAATCTCTCTTTTCTTTTTTGACAGACGGATGGAAGCAATCAATGCTGTGAGCAGTGTGATCACAATCCCGCCGATGCCGATATAGATAAACGTCATACCATCAAGATACATTCTGTGTACCTCCGTTTCATTGAATCCAGCCATACTGTTTTAGCTGACTGATCAGATCTTCCAGATATTCCATGTCGGAGTCCTGTTTTCCGCCTGCCTTGTAGAGTGGCTCTGCGGTTTCATAGTAGCGGACCATGTCCTGATAGTTCCGGTCAACCGCGTCTTTCTTTCCTTCCCTGTCGGCGCAGACAAAGGCAGCCTGCATGGGTATGCGGTAGTTATTAGGAAAATCATTCTGCATAGCAGCAAGATAGCTTTCTGATTCATCGAAACGTCCCAGATATTCCAACACTATGGCATAATTCATGCGGATATCGTATGTCGCGTGCCCTCGGCTGATCAGATTCTGATAAGCTCCCAAAGAGGCGTTATAGCAATCTTCCGCGTTGACTCCAGGCATTGTGCTCTTGATAAAATAAGTGTCGCCGAGCATCTGGAACAGGATACTGTTCTGGGAAACATCCAGTCGGGAAACACCGGTCATTAGGAAGTCGATTTCACGATCGATCCAGTTCTCTCCCAGCTGAGCACAGGATTGTGCGCCCTGTATATAAGCGCGGCGCATAATTTCTGCATCGACTGTTTTGGAAGCTGCAATGGAAAACTGTTCAAAGGCGATTTCAAACTCTCCGCGGGAATAGGCGATCTCACCCGTGATGAGTGCAAGATCAGCAGGGTCCGCATCGGTATGACTGAGCGCTGCAAGGATGTTTTCGGCACGTTCAGCTGCACCGCATTTCGCACAGCAGACAGCAAGATCTCTTTGGTATGCTGTTTCCTCTGGTAGGTACTCCGCAGCTTTTTCATAATTCATCAATGCGCTGCGGTAGTTCTCCATCCGGTAGTAGCAGGAACCGAGCAGATAGGCAATCTGTCCCTGTGCACGGAAGAACTCCGATCGCTCCATGGTTTCGCTCTGTCTGAATTCGTGACCGTCGGTAAAATCAATGACTTCCTGGTATTTTCCCTGATCGTAGAGCACTGCGCCTAATTCAAGATAGGCTTCGATACGATCAGGATGAATTCTTGATGCTTCGATCAGTTTTTCTGCGCAGATATCGAAATCTTTCTGTGTCCTTGCTGTCTGTGCTTCCAGAATCAGGGATTCATAAGCCGTATCATTTTCTGTGCTGCGCAGCTGCATGCCATGTACGATGCTGTACACACTGGCTGCCATGAGCAAACCGACAATGATCGCTGTAACGCCGCATTGACGCAGATAGGCGCGGTAACGTTTATCCGTTCTGCCAAGAGAATTCAGCGCATGGAGCATATCGTCCGCAGTCTTATAGCGCTTTGCAGGATTCAGTTCCATTGCGCACTCAATGACACTGCGGAAAGCATCGCCCAGAACAATGCGATACCGGGTCAGGGGAATCCGTTTCTGATTCCAGTTCTCCGGATCGTGACCGACGAGCATAAAATACGCCAGTGCACCGATGGCGTAGATATCTGTGCGGTATGTCACGTGTCCGTATCCCTGTGCTGCTTTGATCAGCGGATACAAAGGATTATCGGGGGAAAAACGCTTGAGGGAAAGGTTATATTGCTCAGGTGCAGCATAACCTACGGTTGCACCGATTGCATCCAGATCCTCGTCGTTATCTTTTGCCTGCAGAGAGGCATTGAAGTCGATAACGCAGATATCACCCTGGGGTGTTATCATGATATTCTCAGGTTTCAGATCGCTGTGTATGATCCCCTTTTTGCCGCTTTTGTGCATATAGGAGATGACCTCGCAGAGCTGCTTGGTCCATTTGAAGACCTGTTTCTGATCCAGTGCGCCATACTTTTTGACATAATCCCTCAGAGTCTCGCCTTCAATATATTCCATGACGGTGTAGACATAACCGTCGGAGGCTGTGCGCAGCGCATATACTCTGGGAAGATACTGGTGACGGAGCGCAGTCATGATGCGCGCTTCGCTTTCCTCATTGATTTTGCCTTTCATCTGACCCTTGATGCGCTTTATGACGACTTCGATGTCAAGGTCAGTTTTATGGGCAAGGAAGAGATTGGAAAAACCACCTTGTGCGTTCAGATTCCGCACATTGGCAAGATCATCTGACATGACTTCAGGAGGCAGAATCACAGTTCCCGGAATACGGTTTTCAACGGACTTCCGGATATCTTGTTTGCTGCCAAGGTCATCGAGATCATTTTCGGGCAGCACTATTGTTTTATAAAAATCGGGTTCTGAAAGTTTGATCGTACCTGGAACTTCTATTTCTGGCTGCGGAGCCGTTTCTTTGCGGTCTTGACTGTTTATCTGCATGTGTGGTTCCCTGTATATCCTATTCTTCCTGTCATTGCTTTAAGTCACAGGATTTTTCTTACAAACACGGGTGTTTTCTGGCGTCTAAAAACATGTGTATTATATATTATTATACACTGAATGCTCGGTTTTTGCAAGATGTATTGCAAAATTGTGCGGATTTTGCATTTTATTGTACAATCGTAGCTGCTCGTTCCACATGATATCGGTTCATTTCTAAACAAAAGGCTGACTGCGGATCAATCGGGCAGTCAGCCTTTGTCTGTGCTTATTTTACATAATGCGAGACATTGATACGGTTCAGCGCACGTTTGAGTTTCATCTGTGCGAGTGCGATGTCATCGGCAGAGCGCTTTTCGGCAAGCAGTTTCTCTGCTCGTTCCTTCGCGCGTTCCGCACGGGAAACATCAATTTCGTCGGCAAATTCATAGGTTGTTGCAACGATACGGACAAGGTTGTTCCCTACGCTGACGAAACCGTTCATGCAGGAAGCGACACGGCTTGTGCCGTCAAGCGACACGATCTTGACCATGCCGTAATCGATGCAGGCCACATAGTTCGTGTGACCGCGGAGAATACCGACGTCACCTTCTGTCGTGCGGACAAGAAGGGACTTTACTTCTCCGTCGAACGCAACTCCGTCGGGTGTTACGATTTTCAGAGTGATGCCTTCCATGCTAAAATTACTCCTTCTTCAGTATCAGGAGCAGCATCAGACAACAGATGCTTTGCCGCTCTTTGCCTTGGCTACGACATCATCAATGGTGCCGCAGTAGAGGAATGCGGATTCGGGAAGATCGTCGTGTTTGCCGTCGATGATCTCGCGGAAGCCGCGGATTGTTTCCTTGATCGGAACATACTTGCCGTCAAAGCCGTTGAACTTTTCTGCAACAGAGAACGGCTGGGAGAGGAATCTCTGAACCTTTCTTGCGCGGCTGACGACCAGTTTATCTTCTTCGGAAAGCTCATCCATACCCATGATGGCGATGATATCCTGCAGTTCCTTGTAACGCTGCAGAATCCTCTGCACGTCACGGGCTACCTCATAGTGCTCCTTACCGACGATATCGGGAGAAAGGATACGGGAAGAAGATTCCAGCGGGTCAACTGCCGGGTAGATGCCGAGAGAGGCAATTGCAGGGGAAAGAACCGTCGTTGCATCAAGGTGAGCAAACGAGGTTGCGGGTGCGGGGTCGGTCAGGTCATCCGCAGGGACATAGACGGCCTGAACGGATGTGATGGAACCGCGCTTGGTGGAGGTAATACGTTCCTGCAGCGCACCCATTTCCGTTGCCAGGGTAGGCTGATAACCGACGGCGGAAGGCATTCTGCCCAGCAGTGCGGAAACCTCGGAACCTGCCTGGGTGAAACGGAAGATATTGTCGATGAACAGAAGCACGTCCTGACCTTCACGGTCACGGAAGTATTCTGCCATGGTAAGTCCGGAAAGACCGACACGCATACGTGCTCCGGGCGGCTCATTCATCTGACCGTAGACCAAGGCGGTCTTCTTGATAACGCCGGATTCCTGCATTTCATAATACAGGTCATTACCCTCACGGGTTCTCTCACCGACACCGGTGAAGACGGAGATACCGCCGTGCTCGGTGGCAATGTTATGGATCAGTTCCATGATCAGGACGGTTTTGCCGACACCGGCACCGCCGAACAGACCGATCTTACCGCCCTTTGCATAGGGGGCAATCAGGTCGACGACCTTGATGCCTGTTTCAAGAATCTCGGTTTTGGAATCCTGTTCCTCGTAGGGGGGCGGATCACGATGGATACACCAGCGCTCTGGGTTGACAGGGTCAGGCTGATTATCTACGGCATCACCCAGCAGATTGAAAATTCTGCCAAGCGTGCATTCTCCGACGGGGACCGTGATGCCGGAACCGGTATCAATCGCAGCCATGCCTCGTACAAGGCCGTCCGTAGAGCTCATGGCGATGGTACGCACCACATCGTCGCCAAGCTGCTGTGCAACTTCGCAAACGATTCTGCGGTCACCGTCATGGATTTCGATGGCATTCAGCAGATCCGGCAGATGTCCGTTCTCGAAACGGATATCCAGGACCGGGCCAATGATCTGAATGACCTTACCAATGCTTCGCTCCTGCATGTTTCATTAAGTCCTTTTCTATAAAAATTCTTTTCTTTCAGGTATTCGAGCCTGCAACGATTTCGGTAATTTCCTGCGTGATCATAGCCTGTCTTGCACGGTTATAATACAGCGTGAGATTATCGATCATCTCGCCTGCGTTCTTGTTGGCAGCGCTCATGGAAGAACGTCTTGCTGCAAATTCGGAAGCCTGTGCTTCACAGACTGCACCGTACACCATACCGGAGATATACTGCGGAATAATACGGGAAAGAACGGCTTCGGGAGACGGCTCATAAATCGTATCCGGAAGGATTTTCTTTTCGTCTCCGGTTTCATCTGTTTGGCTTTCGGCAAGCAGTTTTTCCTTATCAAGGGGGAGCAGCGTTTTCAGTTCCGGTTCCTGCGCGAGCATGGAAACAAAATTGGTAAACGCAATGACAACGTGGCTGAACTTCCCTTCCAGATATCCGGAGCACAGAATCGAGCTGATCTCAACAGCCTCCGGAACGCTGACCTCAGCGGTCAGAGAAAATTCCTTTGTCAGGCTCCCGTATGGCTGCTTTGCATAGTAATCAATGCTCTTTTTACCGACAGGGATGACATAGTCGCCATCCTTGATCTGTTCGCGAACCATACGGAACAGGTTATTGTTGTAGCCGCCTGCAAGACCTCTGTCGCCGGCGATGACCACATAACAGGTCGCATCGGTTTTCGGGACTGCAGCGGGATTGTGGATATAGATATTCTTTTCGGAACCGGAACGGATGATATCGGCGATGGTCGCTTCCAGCAGCCTGAAAAAAGGCTTGACGGCTTCTTCATGCGCTTTTGCCTTGCGCAGCTTGGAGGTAGCCACAAGCTCCATGGCTTTGGTAATGGACATGGTGCTTTCGACACTCTTGATCCGGTTTTTGATTGATTTCATGTTTGCACCGGCCATGATTCCGCCCTCACTTTCTGATTATTCTGAAAAATTGGGGGATCACGCCTCAGCTTTTCCGAGGAAAATACTGACGAAATTCTCGACGGTTTCCGTGATTCTCTGGGATACAGCGTCTGTCA
>JAKSPR010000184.1 GCA_024404655.1 Clostridia bacterium
CTGTGCGGAAGACCTATGTAAGCGCTGTATGCGGGCGTCTTCTTATCGGAGATAGCACGTATCTTCGATAACACGGAAAAATCGCACACCACACATGCCTTTTTCCCGGATTTTCCCGAAATCCCTTGCAATCCGCGGGATTCTGTGATATACTTATAGTAATTATTCTGATAACCAACGACAGAAAGGAAAACACTTCATGAAACTTGGTATCGTCGGTCTGCCGAACGTCGGCAAGTCCACACTGTTCAACGCCATCACGGATGCAGGCGCAGAATGCGCAAACTATCCGTTCTGCACCATCGAACCGAACGTCGGTATTGTCGCCGTTCCCGATGCGCGCCTTGATAAACTCTCCGAGCTGTATCAGCCCAAAAAGACCACCCCTGCCGTCATCGAATTCGTTGATATCGCAGGTCTTGTCAAGGGTGCTGCGCAGGGCGAAGGTCTTGGAAACAAGTTCCTCTCCCATATCCGCGAGGTCGACGCCATCGTTCACGTCGTCCGCTGCTTTGAAGACTCCAACATCATCCATGTCGAGGGCCGTATCGACCCGATCTCCGACGTTGAGATCATCAACATGGAGCTGATCCTCTCCGACCTTGAAATTCTCGACCGCCGCATCGACAATGTGGCAAAGCGTATGAAGGGTGACAAGACCCTCGCCGGTGAGCTTGCTCTGCTCAACCGCATCCACGATGTACTGGCAGACGGCAAGTCCGCACGCACCATTGAGTTCACCGAAGATGAACTGGCAATGCTTACTGATGTTCCGCTGCTGTCCAGAAAGCCCGTCATCTACGCCGCAAACATCGCAGAAGATGCTGTCGGCTCCGATCTTTCCGACAACAAGTATTTCCAGGCACTCAAGTCCTATGCGGATTCCGAAAACTCCGGTATTCTTCCGATCTGCGCTTCCATCGAATCCGAAATCGCACAGCTGGGCGACGAAGACAAGGCAGCGTTCCTTGCAGACCTCGGTATTGAGGAACGCGGTCTTGACAAGCTGCTCAAGGCAAGCTATTCCCTGCTCGGCCTGCTCTCCTTCTTAACCTCCGGTGAAGACGAATGCCGTGCATGGACCATCAAGCGCGGTACCAAGGCTCCCCAGGCTGCCGGTAAGATTCACACTGACTTCGAGCGCGGCTTCATCCGTGCGGAAGTCATCGCCTTTGACGATCTCATGACTTACGGTTCCATGGCTGCCGCTAAGGAAAAGGGCGTTGTCCGTTCCGAAGGTAAGGATTACGTTATGAAGGACGGCGATATCGTCCTGTTCCGATTCAATGTCTGATAACACATGAAAATGAATTGCTCCCCCGATAAACGGGGGAGCAATTTTTGTTTCTCTGTATTTACTTTACAAACAGTTCCCTGTAAATAGCAAGCATCTCGTCTTCACTTATGACATACGGGCTGTTTTTATAGTTTCCGGCACCCTTGACCTTATCGACAAAGGCGCGGATAATATCCTCATCCAGCGCAAGATTAACCATAGAGCGCGCGGGAATCACGTCCTTAATCTCCTCACCGGACGCACCAATCGCCTCATAAAGAGCTTCACAGAGGTCAGGAGCGGCCTTCTCATTGAGGGTCAGATACTGACGATAGAAGACTGCACAAGCGCTGCCGTGGGGCACACCATAGGACAGAGTGATATTGTAGCCCAGCGGATGCGGAAATCCGGTTCCTGTCTTATTGATGGCAATACCGCCGGCACAGGAGGCATACAGGAGCGTTTCACGCTCTGCAAAGGTCAGTTCCCTGCCTGCTTCAAAATTCTTTATATAGCGGTAGAGCTGATTTGCGCCCCAGCCTGCGAAAATCCGGGAGAGTGCATCAGCCTTCGGGGACAGATAGGATTCACAGCAGTGTGCAAAAGCGTCCAGTGCGCAGCTGAGCGTATATGTCTCGGACAGGCTCATGGTATAGGCGGCATCGAGGAAAGCATATTTCGCATAAGACTGCTTTTTGTCCGTAAAGGTCTTTTTGACACCCTTTTCATCCAGCGTCATGACGGCGTAGGGGTTGACCTCGCTGCCTGTGCCGGAAGTGGTCGGGATCAGGATGATGGGCAGTGACGGTTTCCGCTCTGCGGTGTAGATCTCCATTGGCGCGATTCCGGGGTTGGCAGCGAAAGCGGCTACGGCTTTTGCCGCGTCCATGGCAGAACCGCCGCCGATACCGATGACAAAATCGGCTCCGGCTTCCTGCGCGCTTTTTCCACCCTCATAGCAGACGGAAAGCAGCGGATTCTCACCGATCTGATTGAAGACCGTGTGTCCGATACCGAGGGAATCAAGAACCGCAATAACATCTCCCTGCGCACCGGAAGCGACAGCCGCGTGACGGCTTGTTACCAGCAGTGCATGTTTACCAAGAGCAAAACAGGCGGCATTCTCTTTGACACAATCTTTGCCGGAACGGATATCCACCGGCATAAACATGGAAAAATTCATAACTTACTTCCTTTCCGAAAGAAAGCGGTAAGAGCGGATTTAACCCGCGCTTACCGCTGTTTTGGTATCTGGTTTTAATTACTATCAGTCTTTGGACGGATAGGTAGCCTGATGGAATTCTGCGTAGGAGCCGAGCAGACCATTGCTGTTATCTGCATCAAGCATCTTCTTTACAGTCTCATCTTCTGCAATGACTTCCTTGATCTCTTCAGCAAAAGCGATCTTATCGGTTGCCTTCATGAAGTCTGCCATGTACTTATCGCTGACAGGCTTGAACTCCTTCAGAAGTGCTTCAGTCTCTTCATTCTCATATACCCACTTGAAGTACGGACCGGTGATGGTCTCGATGTTCTGGAGCTTACCGATCTCTGCATAATTAGCAGGGAGATTTTCCGGAACTGCACCGACGAAGGTGTTACCGGTGTGGTAGAAGTTCATGGACCAGTCGTTGTTCAGCATGTGAACGGTGCCGTTCTCATTCAGAACATAGTTGACACCCTCAATACCGTATGCGTAGATGTTGCGTGCTTCTGCATTGGTGTTGAGCATGGTGACGATTTCCATACATCTGGAAATATCGCTTGCGTAGGTGGAAACTGCAAACATACCGTCCATGAGGTTGTTGGAGCAGGTGGGCTTCTCATAAACAACGACGTCATAGTTCTCTTCCCAGTTCTCATCCTCGGGAGAGGTGATATATGCGTTGTGGACAACCTGAACGGCATACTTGTCGCCCTTGCCTGCATACTTGCCGGCTTCCAGCTTATCAACGAGAGCCATGTACTCAACGTAGTCGCTGATGGCGAGCAGGCTCTTGGGAAGTGCCTTGGTGGTGGTGGAGTAACCGGGCTTGATGACCTGACCGAGCAGAGAACCTTCAAAACCTGCATAGTGCAGATAGTTCAGTTCGGGAATCTCGTTCAGCGGGACATAGTCCTTCTCGTTTTCCTTGACGCTGTCAAGGAATTCTTCGAGGCCGGTCAGACTCTTTACCTTGCTTGCATCGAGGTCATACTTCTTTGCAAGGGTCTTATCGACGAGGAGGTAGGTGTACTCGCCCATCATGCGGTTGTTGACAATCGCATAAACGGAGCTGCCGTCCTTACCTGCATCAAGGATGGTCGGATAGATGTACTTGTTCAGGATCTTGGAGGAGTTTGCCAGCTCATCATTCAGAGGCTGGATGTATTCCTTCTTGACGAAATCCTGGAACATTTCAATACCGCTGATGAAGATGATGTCAAGGCTTGCACCCTCGAGTTCGGGGTACTTCGCAACTTCACGTCCGTATTCATCCTGGGTCATTGCCTGGGTCTCTGCGGTATCCTCGGTGGTCTCGGCCTTGGTGGTCGTGGTCCACTTGGAACGCTTCTTGGTGTTGGCAGCTGCTGCCTTCTCTGCTTCCTTCTTAGCCTTTGCTTCAGCCTTTGCCTGTGCTGCTGCTTCTTCTGCAGCGGCGATGTCAGCTTCGATGGCTTCGACCTGGCTCTCGATGAAGTCTACATACTCATCCTCAGTCTTCAACTGGAAGATGACCTGAGTCTTATATTCGGATTTGGTCAGCTTGTTGAAAGCGGCCTGTACCTGCTCGATCGCATCCTGAGTCGTGCTCTTACCGGTGATAGCGGTGAGCGTGATGGTAGCGGTCAGATCTTTACCAGAACTGGACGTGGACTCTTCATCAGATGCTCCGGAGCATCCTGCGAAGGTCGAAAGAACAAGTCCGGCAAGCAGCACAAGGCTGATAAACTTCTTCTTCATGCAATGTTCCTCCTTATGAACGGCAACATATTTATGTTATAATATATTTTACACCAAATGTGCTGTAATGTCAAGTGAAATTTTCGTCACAATCCTGCCCTGATCGCCAAAAAAAACGTTCATTGCCCCGGATTTGCCGAAAAACGCGGCATTTATATAGATATCTCTCACAATTTATATGCTTCCAAATCAGTAAAAATGCCTGTTTTCTTGGCGATACATCCAAACATACAAAGCAAATTTGAGTGAATTCAACGAACCGAAAAATCTCAGTCGAGGTAATCCTTCAGACGCTTGGAGCGGCTGGGATGGCGGAGTTTGCGCAGGGCTTTTGCCTCGATCTGACGGATACGCTCACGGGTGATATTGAAGACCCGGCCGACTTCCTCCAGAGTTCTGGTTCTGCCGTCTTTCAGACCGAAACGAAGCTTTAAGACTTCTTCCTCTCTGGGCGTCAGGGTTGCCAGGACCTCGCAGAGCTGTTCACGGAGCAGCGTATAGGAAGCCGCCTCTGCCGGTGCGGGAGACGTATCATCCTCGATGAAGTCACCGAGGTGGGAATCTTCCTCTTCACCGATCGGCGTTTCCAGAGAGACCGGATCCTGCGCGATCTTCATGATCTCACGGACCTTATCGGCGCTCATATCCATCTCTGCTGCGATCTCCTCGGCACTTGCTTCGTGACCCAGCTCCTGCAGAAGCTGTCTGGAGACGCGGGAGACCTTATGGATGGTCTCGACCATGTGAACGGGAATGCGGATGGTGCGGGCCTGATCGGCGATGGCGCGGGTGATGGCCTGGCGGATCCACCATGTTGCGTAAGTGGAGAACTTATAACCCTTCTTGTAATCGAACTTGTCGACGGCCTTCATCAGACCCAGATTGCCTTCCTGGATCAGATCAAGGAAGAACATGCCCTTGCCGACATACCGCTTGGCAATGGAGACGACCAGACGGAGGTTGGACTCTACCAGCTGCTTCTGGGCGTTGACGCCGTCCTTGTGGCATTTCTTGAGGGAAGCGGCTTCTTCCGCATCCAGCGTGACGCCGTGCTTCTCGGCGTCCTGGAGTTTTTCGTTTGCACGCTTGCCGGCATACATCTTTTCTGCCAGACCAAGTTCAGCGTCGCTGTCAAGCAGCTGCACCTTGCCGATTTCCTTTAAGTACATACGGACCGGGTCGTCAATGGCAAGACCTTCCTGAAGAAGCATTTTCTCCATTTCCTCAGCCGTTTCCAGCTGAGCGACTTCGTTTTCGATATCGAAATCCGGGGAATCCATATAACCCGTGACCTCGATGCCCATGTTCTCCAGCGTTTCATAAAGACGCTCGATCTGTTCGATATCGTAATCGACATCATCCAGTGCTTCCATGATTTCGGAGTTGGAAAGAGAACCCTTTGCCTTGCCGCGCTTGAGCAGCTCTTTGATCTCCCAGCCTTTGTCCTTCGGCTGGTTCTCCTGCTGTTCTTCCGTGGTCTGTGTCTCTTTTGTGTTTTCCGTGTTGCTCATGCTTTATTATTTCCTTTCGCTTGGTTTACTGCCATATTGTTCTGAATCTATCTCTATGCCCGTGGGAGCATAAAATCCGTTGTTATTTTCCGCGTTTTTTGCGGATGAGGTCTTCTATCGACTCCATGGAGGTGCCGTTCTGCGAAACAGCGGCCTCTGTCTTTTCCTCTCTCAGAATTCCGAGATTTTCACGAAGAATCTCAATATCGTTTTTATTGAGTTTGCTTCTTGTGACCTGCATGCCCGTGATCCTGCCGATCTCGTCCCCCGAGAAAGCCTCGCCGAGGTACCCGGGATCAAAGCTGCCGTTTTCGGTCCTGCACTGTCTTATGGAGGCAAAGACC
>JAKSPR010000185.1 GCA_024404655.1 Clostridia bacterium
GCCCCTGTTCGTCCCCGCAGTCCCCTACAGCGTCGACGCACTTCTGGCCGTCGTCATGCTGATCTGCCCCGCCGTGTTCAAACTGGACTACGGCCCCATGGCGATCCACGAAAAGAACGCGCTGGAAAAAGGTGATCTGTTCACCTCCGGCACAAGAACCTATCAGAATATCGAAACCGAGGATAAGCCCAACGGCCGTGTCATCGACCTGATCTTCCCGATCGCGTCCCTGATCATCCTCTGTGTCTTCGGTCTGATCTACTCCGGCGGCATTCTCGACGGTGAGAGCTTCGTTTCCGCATTCTCCAATGCAGATGCTTCCGTCGGTCTGGTGCTCGGTTCCGTTGTGGCACTGATTCTTACCATCATCTTCTATCTCTGCCGTCGGGTTCTGACCTTCAAGCAGTGCATGGAAGCGATTCCCGAAGGTTTCAAGAGCATGGTCCCCGCAATCATGATCCTCAGCTTCGCATGGACCCTGAAGGGCATGACCGACAGCCTCGGTGCAAAGCAGTTTGTCGCAGGTCTGGTTGAAGGTTCTGCCGGCAGCATGATGGCATTCCTGCCCGCGATCATCTTCCTGATTGCATGCTTCCTCGCCTTTGCAACCGGTACCTCCTGGGGTACCTTCGGTATCCTGATCCCGATCGTTGTTGCCGTCTTTGAAGGCAACATGTCCAACGAGCTGATGATCATTGCGATCTCCGCCTGCATGGCAGGTGCGGTCTGCGGTGACCACTGCTCCCCGATCTCCGATACCACGATCATGGTCTCTGCCGGTGCGCAGTGTGACCACCTGAACCACGTTTCCACACAGCTGCCCTATGCGCTGACGGTAGCAGCGGTTTCCTTCGTTGCCTACATCATCGCCGGCTTTGTACAGAACGCATTTGTTATGCTGCCGCTGGGCATCATTCTGATGGTTGGTACGCTGTTTGTCATCAAGGCAGTCAAGAAAAAGGCATAATTCTTTCTGAATCATAAAAAGGATGCTCCGGGTTGGGGCATCCTTTTTTGCTCTTTATGATGAATGGTAGGCAATGAGAAATGTCGCCTGAAATGGTTCTCCCCGGCACGCAGTGCCTGTTCTTCCCCTTGCTGTCGACAAGGCATGATCTGGTTAATAATCCCCCCTCTTTCATGCCCCATCCGTCAGGATCCGACGGAGTTCCGTGAAAATCTTCTTTTCCGTCCGGGAAATCTTGACCTGTGAGAGACCCAGAATCCGGGCAGTCTGCTGTTGGGAGAGCTGACGGCCGTAGCGGAGTTTGAGGATCCGCTGCTCCTGCGCGGGGAGTGCGGAAACCGCCTGTTTCAGCGACAGCCGGTCGGTCAGACGGTCGATCTCGTTTTCGTCTTCACAAAGCACATGTTCCAATGTGAAAGAATCTTCCGCACCGCTGTCGCCGTTCATGGGCTCCGAAAGGGAATGAACCGGAGAGGCAGCGTCGAGCAGAAAGACCAGCTCTTCCTGCGGCTCCCCGGAGGCGGCTGCAAGCTCACTCACGGTCGGCTCTCTGCCTTCCCGGGAGAGGAATGCTTCCCGCGCTTGCAGGACCAGATACCCCCGCCTGCGGATGTCCCGGGAGACTTTCACCATGCCGTCATCCCGCAGAAACCGCCGGATCTCTCCGACGATCAACGGCACAGCATAGGTCGAGAAGGCCGTCGCATAGGCAAAATCAAAGCTCCGTACCGCTTTCAGCATACCGATGGTGCCGATCTGGATCAGGTCTTCAAATTCGATCCCGGCTCCGGCGATGCGGTCCCGGTAACGATAGGCCACCGCCCGGACCAGGCCGGCATTCCGTCTTGCCAGTGCGTCCAGCGCGTCTTTGCGGGTGACCTCATCCGCGGCATCGTGATAACGGTGCAGAAGAATGAGATTTTCTTCGTGCTGATGTTCTGCGGAGGATGGAGGATTCGCAGCACATACGGCTTCCTGTACGCTGCTCCGGGACTCATTCATGTCCGGCGTGGTGCTCACGCCTTTCTTTTCCGCCCGCCGGATCGTGTCCGCCTTCCATCGGATGGGGAAGGAGTGGTTTCAGAAACGTCTTTCGTTTCTTTGTCTGCAGGTGTTCCCGGTTCTGCAGCGGAGGGGGCGGAGAAGGCCTTTTTCAGTTCTACCGTCGTTCCTTTGCCGGGCATGCTCTTGACCCGTACGCTGTCCATAAAGCTCTGCATGATGGCAAAGCCCATGCCGCTGCGCTCCCCGGTCGCATCGGTAGTGTAGAGCGGCTCCATGGCCTTTGGAATGTCTGCAATACCGCAGCCGCGGTCACGGATGATGATCTTGATCGAGCGGTCATCATAAAGGGTTGTCAGGATGTAAACGGTCTTTTTGCCTGTTCCGCTCTCGTTGCCGTCGGAGGCCTCCGGTGCGCCGTAGCCGTGGACAATGGCATTGGTGACCGCCTCCGATACCGCACAGCGGACATCCGCCAGCTGGTCTACGGAGATATCCAGCTGCGCCGCCATGGCGCAGATCATGGAGCGGGACAGTCCCTCATTGACGGAAATGGCGGAAAACTCAGTTTTGAGCTGGTTGATGATCTTTTTTCGCAGATGCTTCGGCATGGTCTTTTTTCTCCTTTTTGTCTGAATGATAAATTTTTTCGATATCCAGTTTCTTATCCATCCCGGACAGGGTGAGAATGCGCAGGACACGCTCCGGCGGGTCGATCAGCCGGAAGGACGCGCCGAGGGCAGAGCAGAGCTGATACCGGCCCATGAAAAAGCCCAGTCCCGCACTGTCCATAAAATCCACGCGGTCCAGCCGCAGAAGGACGATCTTCGGACGGTAAAAGTAGATTTCTCTGTCTACACGCTGCCGCAGGGTCACGGCGGAATGATGGTCAATGTCCCCGGAAATCGTCAGATTCAGTACCCCCGATACGTATTCCGCAGTCACGGTCTGCGGGATGATTTCTTCCTCTTGTTGATACAATCAGCATCAGCTCCTTTGATTTTAATTTGATCGCTGTAGAAAGTATAGCATAATTGCTGCGCGGATTTTGTCAGAAAAAACGCAGGGCTTCAAAAAAGAACACAAACGGGAAAATCGTGGATATCACCAAAATTATTTGTGAATAATTGGTTAAATTGCGACGGCATCTTTTCGGGATGTCTTGACAAATGACAGAACATGATATATAATATACATAAGGTATTTCTGAACGAAAAACAGGGAGGAATACGTTCATGCTGCTTTGTGTGGATATCGGCAATTCCAGTATTGATTTCGGCGTTTTTTCCGAAAACGGTGCCCTTGCGATGAAAAGCAAAATGTCGGCAGAACGTGTGAGAAGCACCGATGAATATGCCGTGATGCTGAATGGTATCCTTTCGCTGAACCATATCGGGATCGAGTGCATAACCGACTGCATTATTTCCTCCGTCGTTCCTCCGCTGACCGCTGCCGTGATGACCGCCATCCGGACCCTGACCCATGTCACGCCGATTCAGGTGGGACCCGGCATCAAAACCGGGCTCAATATCAAGATCGACAGCCAGACACAGCTGGGAACCGACCTCGTCGCCAACGCCGTGGCCGCACAGAATTACCGCTCCGCAGATACCGCCGCAGCAATCATCGTGGATATCGGAACCGCAACGACCTTTACCGTGCTGGGCAGCACCGGCATTCTGGAAGGCGTGATCATCTGTCCCGGTCTCCGCGTGTCTCTGGATGCGCTGTCTGCCTACGCATCGGCTTTGCCTGATGTATCACTTGTTCCGCCCAAACGCCTCATTGCAAGCAATTCCTGCGATGCCATGAATGCAGGTGCTCTTTTCGGCCACGCATTCATGATCGACGGTTTCCTTGATAAGATTGCAGAGGAAACGGGCGCGGAAAGCTGCACTGTCTTTGCGACAGGCGGCCTTGCCGACCTTGTTCTGCCGTACTGCAGGCATACGATGGAGCACAAACCCGATCTTACGCTGGAGGGTCGGCGTCTGATCTGGGCCAAAAACAGAAAATGACAGGAGTACCGCAAGGACCCCTGACATTTAATAAATTTTATTGCGTTGCACCCGGATGACCGGGGCGACAGCAGAAAGGAAAAACCCAATGAAAACCCAATCCTCTGAAATGACACGTAAGATGGTACAGATGGCCATACTGATCGCGATCATGCTCGTCTTCGCATTCACCCCCCTCGGATATCTTCCGATCGGCCCCCTCTCCATCACGCTGATGTGCGTACCGGTTGCAATCGGTGCCATCGTCACAGGGCCGACCGGCGGTGCGGTCCTCGGGCTCGTCTTCGGCCTCACCAGCTTCGTTCAGTGCTTCGGCAAAGACCCCTTCGGCACGTTCTTATTCGGTCAGAATCCGTTCGGTACCTTTGTAATGTGCATTGTTGCCCGCGTGCTCTGCGGCTGGCTTTCCGGTCTGATCTTCAAGGGTATGCAGAAGATTGATAAGACCAAGATCGTTTCCTACTATGTCGCAAGCCTTTCCACCGCCCTGCTCAACACCCTGTTCTTCATGGGCTTCCTCGTGATCTTCTTCTGGCATAATCAGAACTTCATCGGCCAGATGAACGAATGGGGCATGAACACCGAAAAGCTCATGCCGTTCCTTGTTGCTTTCGTTGGTCTCAACGGTGTCGTTGAAGCTGCCGTCAACTTCATTCTCGGCGGTACCATCGCAAAGATCCTCAAGGTCGCAAAGCTGGCAAAGTAATATTTCAAATACCAAGCACCCGGCAGATTCTGCCGGGTGTTTTTTGGCAAAAAAAGAACCGCAGGCCGAAACCTGCGGTTCTTTTGTCATCAACCCATGATGACGATATTTCTGAAAATAAAGTAGAGAAGAACGATCAGACCCAGCACGATGCGGTACCATGCAAACGCCTTGAAATCTCTTTTCTTGATGTAATCCATCAAGAACCGGATGACGATGATCGACACAAGGAAGGAAACTGCCGTGCCGGTAATCAGAATCAGAAGCTCGGAGGAGGAAAAATCAAATCCGAATTTCAGTATTTTGAGCAGTGATTCTCCCGCCATGACGGGGATGGCAAGGAAGAACGTAAACTCCGCAGCCGCGGTGCGGGAAAGACCGATGAGCAGACCGCCGATGATCGTAGCGCCGGAACGGGAGGTACCCGGCAGCGCTGCCGCGATCAGCTGGAACAGACCGATGAGAAATGCCTGCATGAAAGTGATCATCGCGGAGGACGTCACCTTCGGGCGGTGTCCGGCAAGCTGCTTTTTCTGCATGTGGTTTTCTACGAGAATGAAGACGATACCGACTAAAATCAGCATCACCGCAACGGTGATGTAGTTATAGAGCACGTCACCGATGATATCATCCAGCACAAAGGCGTAGATCACACCGGGCAGACAGGCCACAACGATCTTGAACCAGAGGAACCAGACGTCCCGCCTGAAAAACGGCGTTCCTTTTTTGAACGAGAAGGGGAATATTTTATTCCAGAATAAGATCACAACGGCAAGAATCGCACCGAGCTGTACCACCACAAGGAACATTTCCCAGAACTCCGGGGAGATGTTCATCGGCAGAAGCTCTTCCAGAAGAATCAGATGACCGGTACTGGAAACCGGCAGCCATTCCGTGATGCCTTCGACAATGCCGTAAAGAACTGCTTTCAGAAACTCAATGAATGTTTGCATAGGAAGACCCCTTTCGCGTTTGCTGTTCTATGAAAAAAGCCCCTTGTCAACAGACAAAGGGCTTTCTGGTGCAGGCAGAGAGACTCGAACTCTAGACCTTCCGCACGTCAAGCGGATGCTCTAACCAACTGAGCTATGCCTGCATTTCTTCAACGGTATTATTATACCACAGTTCATTGTATCCGTCAAGGGGGTTTTTCATTTTTCATGAAATTTTTTCTTGATCTTGCTGCGGCTCCGAAAGTATTTTCCAAACTGCACATAACAGGATAGGATGCTCTGCGAAGCATGCAAGAGCGACTGCAAAGTCCATGCCGGTCACAAAAACAAAATCAAACCTGGAGAAAACGAAAGCAGACTGAGGACAGAGACCACACCGACTGCTGCCGGACTTTAATAAACAACAAAAAAG
>JAKSPR010000186.1 GCA_024404655.1 Clostridia bacterium
TGTAAATCAAAGGTTTCTTTGTTTTACAGGCTTTTATTTTTTTCATTCAATCAAGCAGGTGTTGAAAAAGTGTTGATTTTTCTGAGGATGATAACAAATTGAATCATTACATTCCGCTACTGTTCATGATAGTTGAAGAATTATTGTATCACACCGCCGGGCAACTGTCAAGGACATTTCCGGGCAACTTTAGGGCCACTTCCGGGCCACTTTTGAAATTTTCTATAAAATGGGATTTATTCATATCGCTTTGTGTTCCAAAGCTTGCGATCATTCGCAATTTCACGTAAATGATTCAATGCTTCCTTTTCTGTCTCTCCCAGATTCGGATAAATCAACAGATTCAGATAACACTCCGTCATATCGATCAGTTCTTTACAGAAGCTGTGAATCCCTTCAAGCTGTTCTGCTCCTGGTATCGCATGATAGATCAGTGCCGGCTTTGTCTGATACAGCTCCGGCATCGTTTCGGCAAGCTCACGGATACGATCATACTTTTCCAGCGAGCGGTACATATAACAAAGCATCGTCGTTGTCTGATATTTCTGCAGCGGATCCGTTGTATGTGCTGCCACATATTCCTCAATATCAATGGTTTTCTGTAAGTAATTCTTTTCCGCATATTCAGGGTATGCGCTGCCTTTCGAGTAACTGTCAGCCAACTCAAGCCTTAGGCGCATAGAGCGCGGATACTTTTCGAGTGCTTTTTCAAGCAGTTCGATTCTCTGCAGATACTCATCGTGATTTTCCACATTCAGCGCAGCAGCATTGCGGATTACTGTATCAATTTCACTTTCTGAGAAGCAGTTGTTTTCCGTAAGGAGCGCATCACAGGTGACATTCAAAATCTCCGCCAGCCGCGGTATAAGCGTTACATCCGGCAGAGATTCATTTCTTTCCCATTTTGAAACTGCCTGAAAGTACATGGTGAGTTCTGCTGCTAACTTTTCCTGCGTTATCTGATTTTGCAGACGATAGTATTTGATTCTTTCTCCGATAGTCATGCCGTTTCACCTCCGTTTTTCTGATAATAGTATAGCAGTATTTCCGATGTTTTTCAATAACGGGATAAGGGAGCGTTTTTTCTACTGTGGGTTGAAGAATGTGCAGAATGGTAAGTGATCTTGAACAGTTGTTACTTTTCTTCTGCTCCCATGTTCATGCTTTCCCGGCAATAACTTCCCGATAAATCTACTAAAACTGTTGAATTCCAGGATTTTCTATGGTATACTGTAACTGCAGACTACACAACGAAAGGAGCCCTCTCCATGACAAAACAAAAAATTCTGACGATCCTTGTGATCCTTATCATTCTTGCCATTGTCATCACAGCCTTGTTTTTCATCTTCCGTGAACTGAATGCGAAAAGACACGGCGCGCTGAACTCCTATACATGGAGTTTCGGCGGAGATATGGTCGGCAGTTATCGTTACAGACGGATCGAGAAAGTTGACGAAGATCGGGCGATGGTCCATTGCCTGCAGGCGGCACAGCACAATCAGGACCCGGAAACTGCGGAATATTATGTGCCGATCTCTGTGCTGCAGGAGGTGGAGCGGCTCTATGATCAGTATAAAATCTACCGTTTTCCGTTCCTGCCGGAAAGTCATGTGAAGGTACTTGATGCGGGAAGCGATTCCTATTCCTTCTCCTTTGCAAGCGGACGGGATGCGGATTTTTCCGATCGCAAGATCATATCAGAGAGCGGCTGTTCCCACCTGCAAGAGATCGACGACGTCATTCTGAACGCCATCCGGGACGCGGAGCCGCTGCCGGGGCTGGTTCCGGACCGCTCTGCGGAGGACCGGATTCCCGAAATTCCCCGGAATACCGTGACCCTGACCGTCTATGAGTATTTCCGCGGGCTGCTGTATTTCCGCATTGCAAACGGGTTTGATGAAAACCTGGAGCTTCCCATGCATGTGTCTCTGTATCGGCTCGGGGAGGACGGCTCCACCGAAATGCTCTATGATGCGGCCTATACCAGTCCCAGAACCGTCTATGCGGATAATATTCAGGAAGAAGTCCTCGGACAGAGCATCAGTCTTGCAGCCGGACAATACCGTCTCACCGTTGACGACTATGAAACGGAATTTGAAATCCGATAAAAACAGGCAGATGCCGGAAATGAATCCGGTATCTGCCCTCTTTTTCGGACTTTTTCAGTAGATCATGTGCCTGCGGTATTCTCCGGGGGTCATGTGGTGGAAGCAGCGGAACTGGCGGATGAAGACGGCGGGCTCGTTATAGCCGACAGTCTCCGAAATATCCGCAAGGGAACGGTCCGGGTCGCGCAGGAGGACCTGAGCGCGGTTGATGCGGCAGAGATTCATATATTTATAAGGCGTCATGCCGATCTGTGCGCTGAAACGGCGGATCATGTGATATTTGGAAAGATGGGTCAGGGCCGCAAAATCCTCGATCTGCAAAGGGAGCTCGCAGTGGTCGCGGATATAATCGGCAAGGAACTGCATCTCCGCACGGCTGCTTCCGCTGTTTTTTTTCGGATGGCTTTCCAACGGTGCGATCATCAGGGAAAGAAGCACGGAAACGGCATTGGCGTGCATGGAATACGCATACAGGTCGGCGCGTGAGGTTTGTTCCAGAAGTTCCTCAAAGAGATGGGCCGCGTGCTGCTTCATGGGCGTCTCCGTGACGGTCAGGGAATCAAGGAGCAGTTTCCGGTAGCCCTCCATGCAGTCGGAGCCGAAATGAATATAGTAAAAGTCCCACACTTCTCCCGGAGCGGTGCCGTATTCCTGTTCTTCCCTGCAGTCGATGAGGGTGAAAGTGCCTTCCCGCAGGGTCACGGTCCTGCCGTGCCACGTCATGCGCCCGCAGCCGGAGACGGTGAAGATCAGCAGGTAGTTTTCCAGTCCGTCGCGGCGGGTATAATACCGTTCTCCCATGCGGAAATGACCGCACTCATAGACATAGAACGGGAAAGAACGGGCGGCGTTTTCCACCGTCAGGGAGTTCTGCCGGGTAGGTTCGACGGGGTCGAGCTCATAAACAAGCATGGGCGCTGCGCCCTCCTTTCCTCAGTTTCTTTGTGCTGTGTTGTTCAGTCGTTGGTCTCTGCGACGACCTCGACCTCGACGAGAACGTTCTTCGGCAGGGTCTTGACAGCGACGCAGGAGCGGGCTGGCTTATCGGTGAAGTACTGGGCGTAGACCTCATTGAATGCGGCGAAATCCGCCATATCTGCGAGGAAGCAGGTGGTCTTGACGGCCTTCTCCATGGAGGAATTGGCAGCCTCCAGTACGGCAGTCAGGTTCTTGCAGACGCGGTGGGTTTGCTCGGTGATGGTGGTGCCGTCGACTGCGCCCGTCTCGGGATTCAGTGCGATCTGGCCGGAAGTGTAGACCATGCCTCTTGCGACGATGGCCTGGGTGTAGGGGCCGATGGCGGCGGGTGCGTTGGCGGTGCTGATCTTGGTGCTCATGTTTTTATCCTCACTTTTATATTATTTTGACTTTTTTGATGCGGCGGGTACTGCTTTACGGAGCTGCGGCGCAGGCCGCAAAACGCCATTTTAGAATAATTCATCTTTGCTTCGTACAACAGCGCGGAATTGCGGTGCAGCCGCAAAACGCCCTTCGAAATTCTATCTGTACTGCTTAAAGCAGCGCGGAATTGCGGCGCAGCCGCAAAACGCAGTTTTATGATAAAAAGATTTATCTTTTTGTCATAAAACGTTCCACCAGAGTGCGGCCCAGAGAAGCTCTGCGTTTTCGCGGTTGATGACTGTATGGAGGGCATCCGGGGGGATTCTGACGACGTCACCGGGAGCTACGGGGATTTCTTCTCCGTCCACAAAGACGAAGCCTTTGCCCTTGAAGAAGAAATAGACTTCCTCTTTCGGGTGGCGGTGACGTTCCATCTCTCCGGGTTTGTCAAGATAGCCCCATGCGTGCTGAAAGGGTGCGGTCATGCCCTCCGGGAGGACGGCGGATGCGAGAATCGTGTTTTCGTGCGCAGCCTGTGCGTGCTGCGGGTCAAATGCGGTTTTCAGTTCCATGCAGTTGTTTCCTTTCTGTTTCGGGGTGATTTGATTATACCATATTTAGATCAGAACTGCAAGGGGTATTGTCAATTATTGCTGGGAACGTGATGCCGTTCTGCATTCGGCAATCACCGGATTTTTCCGCTTTGACCGTATAATATCAGTGTTTTCGTTTGCGTTTTTGTAATTATTCGGTAGAAACAGGGAAACTATCATGCTATAATATTGTTAAGCCATGAACGCTTTGCAAAGAAACATTCCGGACGGAATCCTCCGTTTGCGGCTGTTTCCCGCAATGCCACAACGTTTTCATGTCAAATACTGATCGGAGGCAATCAAACAAATGAAAAAGTTTTCCAGACTTTTAACGATCATTCTTTCAGTTATGATGATCGCAGCCTGCACCGTCTCTGCCGGCAAGTATGACGATGCTGTTACAGGTCTTACCTTTACCGAATTTGCCTATTATGACGGTGAAATGGATGCTGCCGGCATGCGTGCATTCACAGTTGATCCCAGCGGCAAATACTACTACGGCGGTTTCTTGAACGGCAGTGCGCCGACTGTTTATCAGTTCGACGCTGCGACCGGTAAGGAAGTCTGCTCTTACGTCTTCAATGAGGACGAAGATCCCGGTGCATACATCAAGGCTATCGCTGCCGATACCCGTGGTTATGTTTACATGGGCGTTGCCAACAAGGCAAACAACGGCGCTGTCTACTTTGCAATCTGCAAGGAACAGGGCCTTCAGGAAATCAAGTGGGTCAAGATCGAGATCGAAGGCAAGGTTGGTGTCAACGGTGCCGACATTCTTGAAAAGGACGGCAAGGTTTACCTTTATTTCGTTACCAACTACGATTCCGACAGAATCTACTGCTATGATGTTACTGACGTCAACAACCCTGTTCTGAACACCAGCTTCGGCAACGGTGCAGGCGGCGGTTATGTTGACCTGGCTAACACCTTCCCGATCACCGACTGCAACAACATCTGTGTTTCTGCAGACGGTATGATCTACATGGCAGCCAACACCGGCAAGGGTTCCAAGGGTGACACTGTCATCAAGATCGACTACACCGGTACCGGTTACATGTATGACCACGCAGTCGACGAGTGCTTCGGTGTTACCGCACTCCGCGGTTATCTGGTAGTCACCACTTACCAGAGCGACGGCTCCCTGATTTACATTCTGAATCAGGAAGACCTTTCCGAGGTCACTCATTATGAAGGCAATCTCGGCAATCTGCCTCAGGCAGGCGTCATCAACGACCGTCTCTATGTTGCATCCCAGGGTCCCGACGCCGTTCTGGTCTCCAACCAGATCGTTTTCCCGGTCGAAGAAGAACCTGCACCCGATGTTCCCGCAGCCGAAGATGATGCAGCTGCAGATACCGATGCTCCCGCAGCAGAGGGCAGCACGGATGCCGCTCCCGCTCCCACCTCTCCCAAAACCGCAGATGCAGGCATCGTTCTGGCAGCTGTCGTCATGGCATGTGCGGCTGCGGTTGTCACCAAGAAGCACTGATTCTTCTATCTGTCAAAAAAGCCGTGATGTGGCATAAACGGCAGTTTTTCACACCTGCGGAACAATCTGCAGGTGTGTTTTATATTGCATATTTTACCCGATTATGCTATAATGGAATAAGAGAAGGAAGGGGCGCCGATGTACGAAAATCCTGCGGAAATTCAGGACTGGCTGAATTCCGCCCATGAAAGCACCTATCACTGGAAAACACGGCGGCAATTTATATGCGACGACCGCGATCTTCCCGGCGGTACCTCTATGCCGTACTTTCATACCCACGAGCTGATCGAGATTTTCTATGTCCGCAAAGGCCACAAGCGCTATGTCTGTGATAACGACTTTTCCTGTGATCTTCTGCCGGGCGACCTGCTCATCATCCCGGAAAATATAGAACACCGTACCTTTTCCGTGACAAATGAACCCCAGAGTCGGCTGATTCTCTATTTCAGGCGAAGCTATCTTGACCGATTCTCTGCGGAAATCGAAAAGCAT
>JAKSPR010000187.1 GCA_024404655.1 Clostridia bacterium
ACCGGAGCCGTACCCTTCAACTCGCCCTCCGCGATTTGAAAGATCAGACTTCGAGCGGCCGGGAGAACGAGAGGGCGCGGGAGGGGGGAGAGGGGATGGCGTGGAATCCCCTCTCCCTCCTTCCGGATAGTTCCCCCAGCGGTGCCGCTGGGAAAAGAATCCCCCACCTTCGCGCGGGTTCCCCGCGCGAAAGAACACACAAGGTAAAATTGCACAAAACATCCCCATTCCAGCAGTGTTATTTTTTCCACCCCCGCCCTCTGAAAATCCCCCGACCCCCTTGCAAAACCCACTGTCTTGTGGTATACTGTATATAAAGAATAATGTATGATAGGAGAGTAGGTTGAACGACCTGCTCTTTTTGTTTGCATAGGTCAAAAAGAAAAACAAACACAAGAAAGGACATATATGGCAAACGATAAGAAAAACGTCCGCAACATCGCCGGAACGGTGTGGGAACTCATCGACCCCATCGCAGAGGAACTCGGCTATATCATCTGGGATGTGGAATTTGTCCGTGAGGGCAGCGAATGGTACCTCCGCATCACCATCGACTCCGATGAGGGCATTTCCATCGACGACTGCGAAAAGCTCCACCGCGCCATCGACGCACCGCTGGATGAGGCTGACCCCATCGAGCAGGCATATCATCTGGAAGTTTCCTCCCCCGGCATTGAACGGCATATCAAGTACCCGTGGCACTTCACCGTTTTTGTCGGCGAGGAACTCAATATCAAGCTGTACGCACCGCTCCCCGAGGCTGGCAATGTCAAGCAGATCCGTGCGACCCTCACCGCTTACGATGAGGACGAGGATATCCTGCACCTGACCCTGAAAGACGGCAAGACCGTCGATATCCCCAGAGAGAAAACCGCCAACGTACAGGCAGCATTTGATTTCTGATCATTCACATAAAAAACAACACTGAAACAGAAGAATAAGAAAGGATTGGTTGACTACAATGAATAAGGAATTTTTCGAGGCACTGGACCTGCTCGAAAAGGATAAGGGAATCCCGAAGGACTATATGATCGCAAAGGTCGAGGCAGCGCTGCTCAGCGCATTCAAGCGTGAGCGCGGCGGCTCCAACGTCCGCGTTGCCATCGACGCAAACAAGAAGGAAGTCCGTGTATACGAACAGAAGACCGTCGTCGAGGAAGTAAACAATCCCAGCGTTGAGATCACCCTCGCAGAAGCGCGTCTGAAGAGCAAGCGCATTTCCGTCGGCGACGTTATGGAAACCGAGATCAAACCGAAGGAATTTGGCCGTATCTCCGCACAGACCGCAAAGCAGGTCATCATTCAGGGCATCCGCGAGGCAGAACGCGGCATGATGATCAAGGAATACGAGAGCAAGCAGGACCTGATCATCACCGCTACCGTTGAGCGTATTGATCCCGCTACCAAGAACGTCATCGTTGATACCGGCACAAGCCACGCAACGCTCCTTGCAAACGAACAGATCCCCGGCGAAGTTTATAAGCCCGATTCCAAGATCAAGGTCCTCGTCACCGAGGTCAAGAAAGAAACCAAGGGTCCGCTCGTCACCCTGTCCCGTGTTCATCCGAACATGATCCGCCGCCTGTTTGAACTGGAAGTTCCGGAAATCCAGAACGGCGTCGTCACCATCAAGAATATCGTCCGTGAGGCCGGTTCCCGCTCCAAGATGTCCGTCATGTCCTCCGACGCGGATGTGGATCCCATCGGTGCATGCATCGGCAACAAGGGTATGCGTATCAATCATATCGTCGAGGAACTGAACGGCGAGCGCATTGATATCGTCAAGTATTCCGAGGACCCAGCCGAGTACGTCCGCGCAGCCCTGTCTCCCGCCAACGTGCAGGAAGTCACCATTTCCGAGGGTGAGCGCGCAGCCCGCGTCATCGTCGCTCCCGATCAGCTTTCCCTTGCCATCGGTAAGGAAGGTCAGAACGCGCGTCTCGCCGCACACCTGACCGGCTATAAGATCGACATCAAGACCAACTGAGAACCACTGTAAGAGAATATCCGATCTGCGAGAGGAGGTATGTGTCTGTGTCACAAGAAAAAGAACAGCAGAAACCCCAGAAGAAGCAGCCTGAACGCAAATGCGTCGGCTGTAATGAACGAAAGACCAAGAAAGAGCTTGTACGGATTGTCCGCAGTCCGGAGGGAGAAATTTCCCTCGACCGTACAGGCAAGAAATCCGGACGCGGCGCGTATCTCTGCCGCTCGGCTGCATGTCTTGCCAAGGCGGTCAAGGCACACCGGCTGCAATCCTCACTGTCCTGTGAGATCCCGGACAATGTGATCGCCGCACTGGAAGGAGAACTGATAGAAGGATGAGCGAAGAAAAAACAAAAACCCCCGGAATGCCCGCTGATCCCAAAGCGGCCGCCAAGCTGCTCATGCAGCTGCGCGGACAGAAAAAATTCGCAGGACTTCTGGGCATCGCACGGAAAGCCGGAAAAGTCACGGCAGGCACCAATCTGGTGACAGATGCCATCCGCGCAGGCTCTCCCCGCACCTGTCCTTTTGCGGTGTTCTTGGCATCCGATGCTTCCGAGAATACCAGAAAGCGGGTAACAAACTGCTGCAGCTACTATGAGATCCCGCTGCATGAAACCACAATGACCACAGATATGATGGGCAGCGCCATCGGAAAGAGCGGCGCGATTTCCTGCGTCGGCATTACGGATAAAGGACTTGCCGACGCCCTCACCAACCTTTTATAAGACGGAAAGGAATGATACGATACATGATAAACACCCCGAACAGCCGCGTCAGCAATATGGCAAAGGACTTTGGCGTCAAGAGCAAGACCATTCTTGATATTCTGGAAGCAAAGGGCTATGCCGATAAGAAAAACACCAGCGTTCTGACCCCCGACGAGTACGGCGTCGTTGTCGAAGCGATGACCCGTGACAATCAGATCACCAATATGACCCAGTACCTCGCCGGCGAGGTCGATATTCCGAGAAATGCGCCCAAGGCAGACGCTGCCAAGGCAGACGCTGCCAAGACAGCAGCACCCAAGACTGAGGCACCCAAGGCAGACGCTGCTAAGGCAGCAGCACCCAAGACTGAGGCTCCCAAGACTGAGGCTCCGAAGGCAGAGGCTCCCAAGACGGAAGCACCCAAGACCGAGGCTCCCAAGACGGAAGCACCCAAGGCAGAGGCTCCCAAGGCAGAAGCTCCCAAGGCAGAGGCTCCGAAGGCAGAGGCTCCCAAGGCGGAGGCTCCCAAGGCAGAGGCTCCGAAGGCAGAGGCTCCGAAGGCAGAAGCTCCTAAAGCAGACGCCCCCAAGCCCGCTGCTCCCAAGCAGCCCGTCCAGTTCCGTCCGAACACCAACCAGAGACCTGCCAACGCACCGCAGGGCGGACAGAACGCAAACGGTCAGCGTCCGGCATTCAACAACAATAACGGTCAGCGTCCTGCCTACAACGGTCAGGGTCAGCAGGGCCAGCAGGGACAGAGCAGACCTCCCTACAACGGCGGTCAGAACGGCCCCCAGAGAAACGGCGCACCCGCACAGGGCGGCCAGCAGGGCCAGCGTCCCGCATGCAAGAACAAGAACGGTCCCCGGCCCTGTAGCGGCGGAAACGGCCAGCAGGGGCAGGGCGGTCAGAGCCGTCCCGCATTCGGCGGAAACAACAACGGCGGCAACCGTTTCGGCGGAAACGGCGGCGGATTCCAGCAGAGAAACGATCGTCCCCAGCGCGACAACCGCGGTTTCGGCAGAGGCGGCGACGACGACAGAGATCCCAAGGAGGGACGTCCGTCCTTCCGTCCGGCTGCGCCCAAGATCGCACAGCCCCAGGCGACTTCTTATTCCAAGCCCACCGCGACCGGCGGTTCCACCCGTGTGGTCGATACCAGAGGTGCCGGCAACGTCGACCTCTCCAAGTACGATGAGAAGCTGGATACCCTCGTTCCGGATGCAGCAAAGGACATGAACGGTGCAAAGCAGAAGCTGAAGAAGCAGAACAACCGTCCCCAGTTCGACAAGAAAAAGAAGGGCGACAAAGAGCGCGATGCCATGGAAAAGATGCGCCGCGAAGCTGCCGAAAAAGCAAAGAAGCAGCCGCTCAACGTCACCATTCCCGAAGAGCTGCAGGTCAATGAGCTTGCCGCTCTGCTCCATGTCACCAACGCAGAGATCGTCAAGAAACTCATGATGCTGGGCATCATGGCAAATGTCAACCAGGTCATCGACTTCGACACCGCAGCGCTGATCGCTGACGAGTTCGGTGCAAACGTCACCAAAGAAGTCGTTGTCACCATCGAAGAGCGTCTGTTCACCGAGGAAGAAGACAAAGACGAAGACATGGTGGAGCGTGCTCCCGTCGTCTGCGTCATGGGTCACGTCGACCACGGCAAGACCTCTCTGCTTGACGCCATCCGTCATACCAACGTCACCGCAGGCGAAGCCGGCGGTATCACCCAGGCCATCGGTGCATACCGTGTCCGCCTGAATGACCGTGACATCACCTTCCTTGACACCCCCGGTCACGAAGCCTTCACCGCCATGCGTGCCCGCGGTGCCAAGTCCACCGATATTGCGATCCTCGTTGTCGCAGCGGATGACGGTATCATGCCGCAGACCGTAGAAGCGATCAACCACGCAAAAGCAGCGAACATCCCGATCATCGTTGCCATCAACAAAATGGATAAGCCTCACGCCAATGCCGACATGGTCAAGCAGAGCCTGACCGCCTACGACCTCGTTCCCGAAGAATGGGGCGGCGACACGATCTGCGTACCGGTTTCCGCACTGACGAAGAAGGGTATTCCGGAGCTGCTCGAAATGGTCCTGCTGGTAGCAGACATGAAAGAGCTCCGTGCAAACCCGAACCGCCGTGCAAAGGGTCTTGTCCTCGAATCCCGTCTTGACAAGGGCCGCGGTCCCGTGGCTACCCTGCTTGTCCAGAACGGTACCATGCACACCGGTGACGTTCTGATCGCCGGAACCTCCGTCGGCCGTGTCCGTGCCATGATGAACGACAAGGGCCGCACCGTCAAGGAAGCAGGTCCCTCCGTTCCCGTTGAGATCACCGGTCTTTCCGAGATTCCCCAGGCAGGCGACGAATTTGCTGTTGTCGAAGACGAACGTATGGCAAGAGAGCTTGCCGAGCAGCGCCGCGATCAGCAGAAAGAAGAAGTCTTCAAAGCCAACGCCCGTGCAAACCTCGACACTCTCTTTGCCCAGATCAAAGAAGGTGTCAAAGACCTCAACATCATCATCAAAGCCGACGTTGCCGGCTCCGCAGAAGCTGTCAAGGCATCCCTTGTCAAGCTCTCCAACGACGAAGTTCATGTCAACGTCATCCACACCGCAGTCGGCGGTATCACCGAAGGCGACGTTATGCTGGCTGCTGCCTCCAACGCCATCATCATCGGTTTTGCGGTCCGTCCCGACAAGAGTGCTCTGGATTCCGCCGATGCACAGGGTGTCGAGATCCGTACCTACCGCATCATCTACGAGTGCATTGATGAAGTCGAAGCGGCTATGAAGGGTATGCTTGCGCCCACCTTCCGCGAAGCGCTCCTCGGTCATGCCGAAGTCCGTCAGACCATCCGTGTGCCCAATGTCGGTACCATTGCCGGTTCCTACATTCTCGACGGTAAAGTGACGAGACAGTCCCAGATCCGTGTGGTCCGTGATGGTATCGTGATTTTTGAAGACCAGATCAGCTCCCTCAAGCGCTTCAAGGACGACGCAAAAGAAGTTCTGCAGGGCTTTGAATGCGGTATCGGTCTGGAACGCTTCAACGACATCAAGGAAGGCGATATTCTCGAAGCCTTTGTGATGGAAGAAGTCAAGCGCGACTGATTATAGTACGACGACTGCCGCGCGGATGCGCGGCAGCTTGTTTTTGATGAAGTAGTTTGGAAATGGATGTATGGGTGAGATTGATCTTGCCGCTTTTTTTTTTTTTCTTTTTCTGCTGAAAAGCCGAGACTTTTTTCGTCTGGTGCGGAAGTGTAGCAACCCGACAAGAGCAATATCGCCTTGTACACAGCAG
>JAKSPR010000188.1 GCA_024404655.1 Clostridia bacterium
GGAGTCCTCGGAATAATGTCCGCCGTACATGAATAAATATTGTCCGAGACAGCTGCTCGGAACCAATGTATATGAGGTCTGCTTCTTCATGAATTTTTTACCTTTCTTTGGGAGATGATATGGCCTAAAAACATAATAACATGAAGTGCAGAAAAATGCAAGACAATTCAGGAAGATAGGCTGTCCTTTTGTGTTTGTATCCATTCAGAAAAAAACACGTATGTCTTGCAAACATCAAAATATTCTGCTATCATAATATACGGAAGAATTGTGACCGGGCAACAGTTCAGTTTATATGCTATACCTGGCAAAATTGGGGATGCAGTGCATCGTGATATCATGTATAATAATATAATACGGATGAAAAGTGGATGGATTTGGAAAGGAGGCTGCGGCAGCAATGGTACATCAGGTTCTGTTTTTAGGCGCATATCTGATGATGTTCCTGCTTACCGGCCTTATCCATGTCTTTTTATATGGTGTGCCCTTTACGGATTCGATCATGCTGCTGATCTATGGCGGGATTGCATTCATCTGGGGTGTTACCATTACGCAGAGGATCGTGGATCAAAGAGTCCGCCGTCTGCTTCTTGCAGTTGTCGTTCAGCTTGAACTCTTTTTCCTTTTACAGATCTGCAACTATAAGCTGTTTACAGCAAGCGTCACACTGAAACGCTATTGCTGGTATGCATATTATTTGCCGATGATCTTTGTCCCGCTGCTTCTGCTCTATATTGCACTCTATTTAGGTCGGCCCAAAGAAAAAAAACTATCTCCGCCCTGGACGATCCCTGCTGTTATCATGTCTCTGATTGCTGTAGGATTCCTGACAAATGATCTGCATTTTCTGGCATTCCGGTTTCTGGGGACTGAAATGTCGCCGACTGCGGACAGAGCACTGGGGCCGGTATATTATCTCTATGTGGTATGTGCGATTCTGGCGGTACTCACGGCAGTTATCATCATTTTCAGGAAATGCCGTGTGACAGTTTCCAGGCGGTTTGTCTGGATCCCTGCGGTTCCGCTTGTACTTGGTATTGCATGGCTTGCGACCAATATCTTCAGGACACCTCTGCGAATCAACGGCATTGCGCTCTGGAATATGGGTGAAGTATTATTCTCTATGACGCTTGGCTTTTTTGAAAGCTGTATCCGTATCGGACTGATTCCAGCCAATACAGAATATGAAGCAATATTTAAGGAACTTAAAATGCCGATCCGTATCACCGACGCTGACGGGATCGTTCGCTATTCTTCCGGCAGCAGAAACGGTATCACGTCCGGGGAAGCGGAGGTCCGAGTCGGGCAGCAGGAGATCCGCGGCGGCAGTGTATCATGGGCTGTGGATATCACGGAACTGAATGAACTGGACAGACAGATCCAGGAAACGACGGAACAGATCAAAGCGCGTAATGAATATCTCCGTACAGAAAACGAACTGAAAGAAGAATCCACGGCGATTGCCGCCCGGAACCGTCTCTATGATACCATAGCAGCCCAGGTAAAACCGCAGCTGGATGAGATCCGTTTCTTACTGAATGACGCAGAACAAGGCGACTTCTGTGCTGTACTCAAAAAGATTTCTGTTCTCAATGTCTATATCAAAAGAAGAAGTAACATGATGCTCCTCTGTACGGATTCCATGCCGGAGCAATGTCCCGAAGTCTCTTCATCGGAGCTGTCCATGGCTGTCGGGGAGTCCCTTGGCTGGCTGGAACTCATGGGCACTGTGACCATGCTGAACATGGCCGAAGAGAGAACGCTGCCGATTGAAATGATCACCCTTGCTTATGATTTCTTTGAAACTGCGATAGAAGCAGTCCTTGAAACGGTGAAAGCGCTTACGGTGACGGTTTCTTTTCCCGACGATGGCCTTACGATCCGGCTCATGTTTTCCGGGACATATCCGATGTCTGTTTTCAATGACTGGAAAAAAGAAGTTCTCAAACAGTATCACGGTCATATAGAATCGGACGGAGATGAAACAGATACTGTCGTTACGCTGTATCTTCGGAGAGGCGGTGATATTCAGTGATGAGTTTTATGGATATTCCGTTATGGATCCGCGGCTGCATGGGTGTATGGATCCTTGCTGCTTTTTTTCTCAGTCTCGGCATGCTCATGATGAATTATGACAGGCGGCCGGTACGGTACTGCGTGACGGTTTCGGTAATGCTGTTCCTGTATTTTTCTTTTCAGTGTGTTTCTAATATCAATGATGACGTGGCCATACCGGAAGCGGTGAAGTCTGTTGTTATGTACTTTGGAGGTGTTCCTGTATGGATCATCGTGTTCCTGCTGTTTGCGGTTTCCTTTTGGGAACTGTGGTCATTTTATGATCAGCACCGCTGGAAAGAGAGACACCTGACGAATTCATCGATCAGAGACGCAGTTGATACGCTTCCTGTGGGCGTCTGCTGTTATGAAGACAGCGGACACATCATTCTGCAGAACAAAACCATGGATTCTATCTGCCGGCGGTTCACAGGGGGAGCACTGCTCAATGGACGGGATTTCGCCGAACGTGTCTCCGAAAAGGCCATCAGGGTTGAAAAACGTCCTATTCTTGAAAATGAAGGGCAGTTCTTTGTTTTTGAAGAATATGAGATCCTTCAAAAAGGGCGGAATCTTTGGATTCTGACCGCTTCGGATATTACGGAAGAGTACAGAAAAACAGATGAACTGGAAACAAAAAAGAAGGATGTCCTTCTGCTGAATGAAAAACTGCGTTCATACAATAAAGAAATCTCCTCTGTGATCACACAGAAGGAGATCCTCCACGCCAAGATTCAGGTCCACGACGTCATGGGGAGCGCACTGCTTTCAGCAAAGAGATATATTACGGGCGGTGCTTCCGAAGAACTGAAAGAAGAGATCATCCGCGGGCTGACACAAGGTGTCGGATACCTTCTGACTGAATCTGCTGCGGCAGATAAAGACTCTTATCAGAAGATTTTTGAGACTGCCAGAAAACTGGATGCAGATATTTTTGTTGACGGCAATCTTCCGATGGATGAACGGAACAAAACGGTTATTTCCGCTGCAATGCACGAATGTCTGACAAACACGCTGCGTCACGCGGGAGGAGATACGCTCTATGTATCAGTTCAGGAAGGGGAAACCGGGATTACCGCCGTATTCACAAACAATGGCAGCACACCCGCTGCGCCCATTGAAGAGCAAGGAGGACTTGCATCTCTGCGCAGTCTTACCGAACAGGCAGGGGGCAGAATGAATATTTCCGTGGACAGAGAATTCTGTCTGACCATCATACTTCCCAAGGAGGATATCGCCGATGGAATATAAAGTACTGGTCGTAGATGACCAGACCATGCCAAGACAGCTTTTTGAAAGCATTATCCGGAATGCAGTCGGTTACTCGCTTGTCGACAGTATTGACAGCGCGGACATGGCAGACATATACTGTGCCAGAACACAGATTGATCTGATCATCATGGATATTGTCATGCATGACGGTGTAAGCGGAATTGAAATGACAAAGAGGATCAAGAAATCCTATCCGAATATCAAGATCCTTCTGGTGACTTCTATGCCGGACGCAACATTTCTGCGGAAAGCGCAGGATGCCGGCGCCGATTCCTTTTGGTATAAGGAAGCGCAGGAAGCACCGATTCTGGAGGTCATGGAACGCACCATGGCCGGGGAACATGTTTATCCCGTTTCTGCCCCGCATGTCAAGCTGGGGGACGCGTGGGATACGGAATTCACTGCACGGGAACTTGATGTTCTCAAACTTCTGGTCGGCGGTTACTCTGACCGTGAGATCGCCGAAAAACTGGAGATCAGTTTCCATACTGAGCGGTTTCACATGAATTCGCTTCTCTCCAAAACCGGCAGTTCGTCAAGGACGGAACTTGCTATCCGGGCTGCCCGCACAGGAATCGTGGTCCCGGAGGTATAACCGGGAAATTTTGTGTTTCTGGGGTAAGCCACTGTTTCTCCTGAAAAAATTGAAAATAATCAGCAAAAATAGAACGCAAGCGGCTGTCCACCGGACGGCCGCTTTTTTTCGGAACTTGAGAAAATAATCTGAAATGACCGCTGAATTTCATGATTGCTGTCTGACTTGCTCTTGCATTATTTGAAACAATCAGGTATAATTAGTTTGAGCAGTCCATGAAAGAAACACACTTTAGCAGAACAGGAACAGGAGACGATCTCATGTCGATTCATATTCTCGGTAACGGTCACGTCAGCGCAGTCTGTGACGGTGCTACCATCATTCAGGCTTTCGGGCCGACCTATTCATCCCCGAATGCTTTCCGTATGGAAGCAGGAGAAGGCTGGAAGAGCAGACGGATCCGCCGCGGTGTATTTCAATCGCAGAAAGGCGATGCCACGATAACGGATATCATAACCGAAGCACATCCGTATCAGTTTGTACGGATCATCAAAGGGTATACAGAAATGAAACTGATCACGGATCAAAAACTCTTCTGCATACCTTCGTCCATTGCTCCGGATTCGTATATGTCCGAGTGCCACGGCGGTCAGATCGTCTACCCCTATGAATTTGAAAACGGGATCCCTCATGGCTATGTCAGTGGGGAAAAGCGATATTTCGGTCTGCGTCTGATGGGAGATCTTTCTCTGGTTGAGAACGATGACGGATGGACCCTTTCCGGAGAGGGAACCTTGGTATTCGCCTTTGCGAAGGAACCGGGAGAGCTCTTTGCGAATCTGACCATATCCGATTCTGAAAATATCATGGCAGAACCTGATCAGCAGGATGAACATCTTTCCATGCTTCTTGATCGTCTCACACCGGAAAAACAAGTGTACCGGGCGGCGGTTCTCGGTGTTTATGACACCATAGTATCACAGCAGAGTATCAGCGGAGGGGTTCTGGCAGGATACAATTATCACCTGTGTTATCTCCGTGATAATTATGGTGTCTGCCGCGGTCTGCGGGCAATGGGAGCAGATACAGAAGCAGATGCACTTGTTGATTATTACGTCAATGTTTACCGCCGTTACGGTGATATCCATAACGCGCAGGGGCCGGACGAGTTTGCATTCCATGTCCATGAAAATGATGCGGTCGAAATCACAGCTTATCTTATTCTGATGCTTGCAGAACGGCTTTACAGGACAGAACCCGATGATGAATTGAACCCGGCGCGTTTTGCATTGTTTGAAGCGATGATGACAAAACAGCATAATGCCATGATTGACGGTATGCTGCCTTTCAATGGGGATGAGACCTATATCGCCGGTGGTATGCTCTCCCGTGCCTGCATGAATGACGGTTCCATGGAAGCAACGGCGCTTTATCATAAGTGTCTCATGGAAGCGGAGAAACTTGCCGGACATTTACCTGCTTTCCGCCTGCCGGATTATGTATCAGCGGATCGTACGCTGATTGAAAAGACATTCCGGGAGCATTTCTATGTGGATGGTCATTGGGTCTGCAACTGTCCCGGTCTTTACGAACCTGCATACAGGCACGGTGTCCGCGCATGCGGTCATGGTTTCGGTCTGGCTTTCAGGAATGAAAACGGTGATTATGTCTGTCATGAATGTCTCCAAAAACATCTGCCGCCGATCTGGGAAGGCAGGGGAGAGCGATATGCGGTTCCGGCGGCAGTTCTGTGCCCATCATTTATCGACTCACCCCTGATTCCTGTGAATGAACGGATAGAGGCAGCATTGTCCGTACTGGATCAGTATGAGACTGCTGGATGTGGAACAGGATATGATCTTGGATTTGTCCTCTGGACGCTCTGTGAACCGGAAGCGCTGAATGATCCCGCTGTCCGTACACGCGCCGTATCGGCAAGAGAACGTCTGCTTTCCATGACAGATGAATTCGGCGCTTATTCTGAATATTACCGTGACGGTTTTTCAGTACAGTCAGGAACATTGTGCCGTCCATGGGAGAGCGGAATCAACATTGCCGCGATTCTGCGCAGTGCAGACGTATTGCACCGTAAGATCCGAATATTTCCCGGCAACTGACTGAAAATCTTTCGTAAAGACCAC
>JAKSPR010000189.1 GCA_024404655.1 Clostridia bacterium
TGGATATGGCATCGTTTTTCAAGAACTTCCGGGTGCAGATATGTGAAATCCCGGCGGGCTTGGGTGGAAAGGATGTCTCCGACCTCCTGATAATCAGCCCAGGAAGGTGCAGGACCGCCCAGGTATGGGTCTCCGCCCCAATCGAAATAGTATGCCGACTGCAGTCCGTTTATGGGATACAGGACAGCGATATCTGCCCGGTGGACGCCGCCTTGCAGAAGCGACTGTACTCTTGCACAAAACTCATTGAAAGGCTGAAGAACGCCCTGATAAAGCGGATTGACCGCTGAAAGCTCCGGGTGGAAAATAATCTTATCATGACGTGGGTCGAGCCAAACCGCATGCGGGACGAGGAGATTCATTCCTTTTGCATACTGTTCCATCGCCTCATCATACATGGTTTCGATTGTCAACGATGCAGGCATGGCACCGAAGCACTCCGACATCACAAGGGGTTTGTCCCAGTTGTATGCAGCAGAGGTGACAAGTTTGTAGATACGCCGGCCTCGCCCGGGATAGCTGATCTCATCGTATCCGGGCATATCCTGATACTGAAAAGATTTCATAAGATCACCGGTAATGCCGCAGGGATTGATCATTTCTTCCTGATCAACATGGCCGGTCAGTCTGATCCCGTGTTTCTGGCACCAGTCATTGATTACGCGGGGAAAGCCTTTTGCATACATATCCGCCCGCAGACCCAACAGTTTGTTGCGTGCAGATGCCGTTTTTTCACCGATATCATACCAGAGCGCAGGATAGAGGGTATCCGGATCTTCATGATATTTTTCACGGAACCGATCATTGAAGTCGTCTGTCCACATCCGGCCTCCGACGGCGTACATCTGCGGTTCGTCATAGAAGGAAGAATCAATGACGCCGCCGAAATCCGCACCGAATGCAGCGAAATAAGGTTCATGGGTGACCTCAATGAATTTTCCGACAGCAGCGGGGTCAAGATAATTGACATGATCCCATGTGCTCATGACACAGGAAAAGAACATGATTGTCCATCCGTCATCAGGGGCTGACCAGAGAAGCATTCCATCACTGATGTCTGCACGCAGATCAACGGTCTCAAAAGTATCCTTTTTGACGGCAAGGGCAGCCATCAGGTTCCCTTCCGGTATTGGCAGTCTGACCGGTCCTTTTGTGACCGGGATTTCGGTTTTATCGAGCTGTTTTGCACAGGCTTCAGATGGAAGCGTTTGAGTCTGCCGCCCGCGCTTCCGCTCGGAAACCACCATTCATCATAGAGACACAGTTTCAGTCCGCGTTCTTTTGCACCCTCCAGAGCACAGCGATATGCATTGAGGTAATCTTCTTCCATATAGGTAAGACCGCAGGCGTCATACGGCAGAATACCAAAGCCGGCATATCCGGTTTCTTCGGCAGAATCAATGACTGCCCGGATGTTTGATTGGGTCGGGATGGTATTCCAGAACCAGAGCGGACGGGGATAGAATTCCCTCTCCGGGGATACAAATTTTTGATAATCCATTTCAGATCTCCTTACAGTACAACGGTAGGGATATCCAGCAGGTCCCCGACTTTCCGGAACAGACCTGCATTGTGACCGACAGTCAGTGCACAATGATGGGTCGGTGCTTCTGCGAACCACTTCTCCATATAGGTATCCGGATCATATTTGAAACGAACTGGCGTCTGGGTATTACCGATTGTCATGATCGGACCGTCTGTTGCCTCGGCCTCGCTGATAATGAGTTTCAGACGACCATCGCGGGTCTGGGTAACGTTCAGCGTTGTGATGGGACCGGACTTTACTTTGGCCTCAACCGAGATACCGCTTCCCTTCTTGCCGTGATATACACCCATACCCCGCAGGATCGGTTTGCGGTCGGAGATACGGATGTGGAATGGTCCATCGTGACCGATGAGAATGGTACCGTCGCAGTAATCGCTGACAACGATCTCGGCAAAGCTGCCGCCGACACCGGCAAGATCCCCGATCTTCATAGCAAGAGCTGTTTTGAGATCCGCTTCTCCCGCACAAGGGATACCTTTGGCGGTCAGAAGTGAGTGCCCTACGATGAATCCGCTCTGCAATTCTTCATAAGGATTACCGTCGACACTGTGGTAATAATAGGCAAGCCCGTCAAGACCGTAGGCATTGACCATCTTCTCCTGTGCGGATGCTACCCTGGCAGACCAGTCAAGCTGTTCGTCTGTCGGTCTGTGGACACGTGTATCGGATGGAGAATCGTCTGCGATCTCAAACATGGATTCAATCTCATTCCTTTTCTCTTTCATGTCCCTGTCTGACACCTGGTCAAGGAAACTGTTCAGGTCGCACATTTCAATGATCTTGACACGGATACCTGCCTGAGATGAGAGCATTGTGAAATCAGAATACATGTCGAGCATGCCGGAATAGTTGCCGCCAAGAAAACCGAAAACAGAACGGGACAGTGCAGCACGGATTCCGGCAGCCTGTGCCCATTCCCGGATCTCGCGCCAGGCACGCTGCGCGGCGGGATGTTCATCGGTTTTTTCATCCGACATTGCCCCTTCCGGTGTTTCGGAAAGTCCCAGAAGGCCGCTTACAAACCGGAATCTGATACCAGCGCGTTCAAATGCATTGGAGATCTCCGGGACCGGACAGGCACAGCACTGTGCAAGCCATTCTCCTGTGTCGGTGCGGGCATAGTCGATGCGGGGAGAGGGTTGGAGATTCAGTACAATGACCGGAACTTTGACTGCAAGATGGAGAGGGAGCACGGAATCGGATGTGAAATAAGTCGCACTGTGCAGAAAGATCACATCTGGCTGCTCTTTTGAAAAGAACCGGATTGCATCATCCACCTGTGAAATATCGTCGAGAAGACCGAAATTGCTGACCTCCCCGATTTCTGCGAGTTTCTTTTCGATAAACTGATTGTATGTGACAAGGCGGTCATGGAGGCCTTGGAACTGTGACCAGTAGGCACGGAGCCCGGCACTGTAGAGACCGATACGGATATTCTTCATGCTGTTTTTACCTCACAAATTCTGAATTCGTGTAATATTGCTTTCATTATACCATTCAGAATCCCTTGCGTCAAGGACGCGATTGCGTTCTTTTTGCCTGATATTGCGATTATCTGTTGAACTGTTTTCCAAAGTATGGTATAATGAGATGACGACCTGATAGCCTAAAAGGAGACATATTATGTTAAGTTATCATCTTGATCCGATTACTCCGATCCGTCAGCGTACACTGACTGTTGAAAATACTGCACGTTCTTTTCCTTTCTTTCTTTATGAATGCGGTTTTTATGAGATGGGAGAACAATACTTCACACAGCGTGACGGCCAGAAAAACTGCCTGATGATCCTTACGACAAAAGGCTGCGGATATATGAACTGGAACGGAAAGACAGTGGATCTCACTCCGGGTACCATGACACTCATCGACTGTGAAAAGAAACAGGAATATGGTACTGCTCCCGGCTGTACATGGTCGTTTACCTATATCCACTTTGCTTCATCACAGATTGAGGGATACAGAAAACTGCTGATGGACAATCTGCAGGCAATAAACCTTACCAACCCGGAAGCTGTCATGCAGATCTTTGACCGTATCTACGATATTGCAGGAGAAGCTGCGCTTTCCGCTTATGCAGAAGAAAGCCATCTGATATCTTCACTTCTTACGGAGATGATGCACAGTCAAGCGGTACTGGAAGCAGGATCTGCTTCCGATACCCGCATGAGTATACAGCGGCTTTCCGAATATATCCGCGATCACTGTACGGAATCGCTTTCCCTTGAAGAGCTTTCCATGCAGTCACATCTATCCAAATACCATCTTATCCGTGTTTTTTCTGCCCAGATAGGCTTGACGCCGGGCAAATACCTGCATCTCTGCCGTATCAATCGTGCACAGCAGCTTCTGAGAACGACGAGCCTGCCTCTCGGTGAGATCTCACAGGCGGTTGGCTACTCGGAACAGGCGATCTTCAACCGTCATTTCCGCGCGTTCCACGGGATTGCCCCGGGTGAATACAGGCGTAGCTGTATCATAGAAATCAGGGATTTACCCAAAACCTAAGTCAGAACACAAATATCTGACCAGTAAACCTGAAGGGAAAAAATGAGGTCCCTGTGGTCCCTGTGTTTCATCTTTAAATAAAAGAAAAAAATGAATACAGTTATCAGGACCTTATCTTCGAAATCGAATTCCGTGCAGAATAATACGAATATCCCTCTCACATCCGGTATAATCATGGGACGTAAGAGGGATATTTTCTGAAGGTTTTCAATATGATATCATTGTTCACGCTATACGGTCAGACATGTCAATCTGTTACTTGAATTTATGTTTCATCGACACCGGATTCGATCACACCGCCACCAAGGACGATATCGCCATCATACAGTACAGCTGCCTGTCCGGGGGTAATGGCACGCTGCGGAACATCGAAAATGATCCTGACTTTACTGTCATGCAAAGGTATGATTCGTGCAGGCTGTTCGGCTTGCCGGTATCTTATTTTGACGGCAGCTCTGATTTCCCCATTGGGAACATCTCCGGAAATCCAGTGAAAATTCTCGGCTGTTAATATCCGACGGTATAGCGCATCAGACGGACCTAACACAACGACATTCTCCTTGGGGCAGATCTTTTTCACAAATAATGGATGTTCAGCTGAAATGCCAAGACCTTTTCGCTGACCGATTGTATAACGGACAATTCCCTTATGTGTGCCGAGTACATCTCCATTTTCGTTGATAAAACTGCCGCAAGGATAACATTTTCCGGTCTGCCGTTCAAGAAATGCGGCATAATCACCATCAGGAACAAAGCAGATATCCTGACTGTCTGGTTTATCTGCGTTAAGAAAGCCATTGATCTTGACAAGATGCCGGACCTCTGTTTTTCGCAGATTTCCAAGCGGAAACAACGTGTGAGCCAGCTGGTGCTGTGTCAGACTGTATAAGACATAACTCTGGTCTTTGGTTTCATCGACAGCTTTTTTCAGTTGATATTTTGTCCCATCCCATTCAATACGTGCGTAATGTCCGGTGACAACATGACTGCAGCCAAGGATCTCTGCACGGTGGTATAGCTGCTCAAATTTCATGTACCGGTTGCAGTCGATACAGGGATTCGGTGTCCTGCCGGCCTCGTATGCTTCAATAAAGCGCTCTATCACATTTTCACGGAATCCATCTTTGAAATTGAAGACATAATATGGAATACCGATTCGGAAGGCAACTGCTCTTGCATCTTCTATGTCATCGAGACTGCAGCAGGTATGACCGCGGCTTATGCCAATGTCTTCATTGTCGTATAGCTTCATTGTGCATCCGATACAGTCATAACCGGCGTCATGTGTAAGTTTGGCAGCAAGAGAAGAATCCACGCCGCCGCTCATAGCGATCAGTGCCTTTTTCATTGAACTATCCCTTTCTCCATTTTGATATGGGAAATGTTACAAGCGCGCTGCAATCTCGTCTTCAGTCGTCTGCATTGCAGAAAGCGTCATTTCGAGCAGCTTGTCCAGCTCCCAACCAAGCTGCTGAGCACCGCGCTCGATGACCTCACGGGAACACCCGGCGGCAAAACCTTTGCTCTTATACTTCTTCTTTAGGGATTTCAGTTCCATATCTTTCGTGCTCTTTGAAGGACGCATAAGGGCTGCAGCCCAGATTAGTCCTGTCAATTCATCGACAGCAAACAGGACACGTTCCATCTCATGAATCGGTTCAACGTCGATTGTGATACCGCAGCCCACCGTGATTCCGAAACCATGAGAACAGACCGCGTGAATGATATCCTCGCTGACACCAGCAGTTCTCAGCAGTTCCGGTGCCTTCAGACAATGTTCCTCTGGGTAACGTTCAAAATCGATGTCGTGCAAAAGTCCTACGATTCCCCAGTAATCTCTGTCATCACTGTAATTCAGCGCATCGGCGTACCATCTCATGACAGCCTCGACTGTATATGCGTGCTGCAGATGGAATGGATCCTGGTTGTATTTTTTCAAAAGCGT
>JAKSPR010000019.1 GCA_024404655.1 Clostridia bacterium
CCTTCGCTGCCAGAGGCGCGATCTCGTCCTTGTGCTGCTGATAGAGGTTGTGGAAGACTTCTCTTGCGGCCATAGCTTCATCGCTGACGGAGATGGCGGTACCGGTGGCGTCGATGATGACATCCTCGGGATAGCCCATCTTGCGCATTTCGGCCTTGGCAAGGAATTCGGGGTTGCCGCCCAGCATGATATCCGTACCGCGTCCTGCCATGTTGGTGGAAATGGTGACGGAGCCCAGCTTACCGGCCTGTGCGACGATCTCCGCTTCCTGTTCATGATACTTTGCGTTCAGGACGGTGTGCGGGATGCCCTGCTTTTTCAGAAGACCGGACAGATATTCGGACTTCTCGACGGAGACAGTACCGACCAGGACCGGCTGCTGCTTGTCGTGACATTCCTTGATCTGCTTGATGATGGCGGTGTATTCGCCCTTCTCGTTCTTATAGGCCGCAGCGGGATGGTCGATACGGATCATCGGCTTATTGGTCGGGATGACAACAACGTCGATGTTGTAGATTTCTCTGAATTCTTCTTCCTCGGTCAGTGCGGTACCGGTCATACCGGACAGCTTCTTATAGAGACGGAAGAAGTTCTGGAAAGTGACGGTTGCGAGGGTCTTGGATTCGTGCTGGATCTTGACGTGTTCCTTTGCCTCGATGGCCTGATGCAGACCGTCGGAGAACCGTCTGCCGGGCATCAGTCGGCCTGTGAAGGAGTCGACGATGACGACCTGCCCGTCCTTGACGATATAGTCATCGTCGAGGTGCATACAGCCGTGCGCATGGAGCGCCTGATTGATGTGATGGGAAATGGTGGCATTCTTGGAATCGGACAGGTTTTCCAGATGGAAATAGGATTCTGCCTTTCTGACACCGTTTGCGGTGAGGACTGCGGTCTTGGCCTTTTCATCGACCAGATAGTCTTCCTCGATTTCCTCCATATCGTCCTTGTCGTCCATTTCCTTGACCTTGTAGCAGGTCAGGGTCTTGACAAAGCGGTCGGCGAGGTCGTAAAGCATGGTGGACTTTTCGCCCTGACCGGAGATGATCAGCGGAGTACGCGCTTCATCAATGAGGATGGAGTCCACTTCATCGACGATGGCGAAGTTATGACCGCGCTGCACCATGTCCTCTTTGTAGATGACCATGTTGTCACGGAGGTAGTCGAAACCGAATTCGTTGTTGGTACCGTAGGTGATATCGGCGTTATAAGCGTCCACCTTCTGCTGCTTGGTCATGCCGTGGACGACAAGACCCGTTTTCAGACCGAGGAACGCATAGACACGGCCCATTTCCTCAGAACCGACGCGGGCAAGATAATCGTTGACGGTGACGACGTGCACGCCCTTGCCGGACAGTGCATTCAGGTAAGCGGGCATGGTAGCCACCAGCGTTTTACCTTCACCGGTACGCATTTCCGCGATTCGTCCCTGATGGATGACGATACCGCCGAGGATCTGTACCTGGAAGGGGCGCTTGGAAAGCACACGGTCGTCCGCTTCTCTGACGACAGCAAAGGCGTCAGGCAGGATATCGTCCAGCGTTTCTCCGTCGGCAAGACGGCGCTTGAGGATGTTCGTCTGCTTTTTCAGTTCCTCATCCGTCATCTTCTTGTATTTATCTGCAAGTGCTTCGACACGGGCAACGGTGTTCATCAGTTTCTTGACCTGACGTTCACTGTAGGTGCCGAAAATCTTATCAATCAGTCCCATGATGTTTTTGACCTTTCCTTTCCGGAAAAAGAGCTCATTTTCACAGCCGATGAGGCCTCTGTTTTCCGATGACTATAATATTGATATTTTATTATACAATATTTCCCGTCTGAAAAATACCGTTAATTGTAAACTTTTCGTGCTTTATCATTCACAAGAAGCAAAAGCGAAAAAAGAGATGTGAAACCGCGGTCTCACATCTCTTAAAGAACCTTTTCCGGCAATCAGTCCTTGGCGTCTTCTGCTTTGACGTCAACGGAGCGGACTGCGCTCTTGAGCAGGCGGATCTTGGTCGCATCGCGGGTGGTCTCGATCACCATGGTCTCGTCCTTGATGGAGACGACCTTGCCGATGATGCCGCCGATGGTGGTGATTTCGTCACCGACCTGCAGATTGTCGCGCATATCCTGTGCTTCCTTATCCTGCTTCTTCTGGGGCTTGTACATGAAGAAATAGAACACGACGCCGAGAACGACCAGCGGGACAATGAAGGAGATCAGGCTGCCTGCAGTGGAAGGTGCTTCTGCAGCACTGAGATAAAAGTTCATCATTTTGTTTTTTCCTTTCCGGTTGAGCTGAATTTGCAAGTGTCTTTATTATACCCGAAATTCCATGATTTGGCAATACCGGAAGACAAAAAAGTTTGTAAATATTTTGTGCGCAGCCTTATCGTTCCGGCGCCCTGTCATAATCCGGGGCTTTGCCGGCAAAGAACACGTACCGGACGTATCCGTAGTTATCGTATACAGCAGAGGGATCATTCTCATCGCTGTAGGAATGGTGTACAGTCGCTTCCAGGGACAGGTGGGGATCGAACATGGCATAGTCATCGACGGTATAGCCGTAAACGACGGTAAGTGCGCCCGTCTCCATCCATCTGCCGAGCTCTTCTTCCGTCACATCCCGCAGATAGTCTCCGTCACAGAACAGCTTGATGGTTTCAAACCGTCCGGACAGAAGCGACGGATCGTAAGGATTCACAACGACCGTTTCATTTCCCCATTTGCTCTCAGACTTCCGGAGCGCGGCCTCCAGCACATCCTGCATGGGTTCCGTGATCTGCAGTGCTTTATCATAGCCGTAACCGTTGTAAGCGTAAAACAGGATTGCGCCGATGCTGCGTTTTTCAAGGACGGATGCGCCGTTTGTGCGTACAGCGTCCTCGTAGATATCAAGGAGCTCCAGCGCCGCCTTTACGCTCACAGAACGGTAGTCCTGAACATTGCCGTCCGGATAGTCAAAGCCGGGAACGGTGCTGTACAAGACGGAAAGATTGACCGAGGCATGCGGGTCATCGCGATAAACGGCTTCCAGCGGCGTCCGCATCTGTTCCACCAGCATGGACGGGTAATCCGCATCCGCACGGACGGCATCCATCAGCGCCTTATAGTCCGATTCGGAGGTGATTCTGACGCTCTTTGCCACGGGAATACCGAAGCGGGTATGCCAGATGACATAGAGATATCGGGAGTAGCCGTCATAAGGTTTATCGTCATAGTAATCATCGGCATAGGCGTTCTTTACAACGGTATCGAACAGCCGGATGAGATCGGGATTGTGCAAAGTACAGTAATCCTCGATCTCCACCGATTCCGTCATGGAAGGCGAGGGGATGCGGGTATTCATCCGGAAGATATCCAGCGGGAACAGTCCCAGAACGATCAGGACACAAGCCAGCGCGATGAGCATCCCGCGCTTTGCGTGGAACATCATCTTCGGGGTTTTGAAAAAGACCGTATTGCAGAGCATCCAGCCAAGAATCGTAAAGCTGACTGCACCGAACAGCATCCAGAAATAGCCGCCGCCCGCCACTGCCTGGAACAAAAGACTGCCCAGCAGCGCTGCCGCCGTCATGCAGAAATACTTGACAACGGCTCTGACCTTCGGATAGACGAAGGGACTTTCCGCGTTTTCGCCGCGCCGGAACATGACGGAAAGAATGGCGATGACGAGGTACACAAGTCCGATGCCGACGTTCAGAAGCAGAAAACCGAAGCTCAGATACCGCCCGACACGGGACCAGATCCGCACGATACCGGAAAGATTCTCAAAGAACGACAGACGGATATAATAACTGTCATAGAAGTGAGGACGGAATTCTCCGAAGAGCCAGTTGAAGAGTGCATAGAACAGCGGCAGGATCCCGCTGAAAAAGAGGAACATGCAGAAGCTCATCACATGGGTTCCGCATACCGCACAGGCGCAGAGGGTCACGGAGAAGAAGTAGAAGAACAGGCACAGAAAGACGCCTGCCGCCTTGGCATAATCGCCCATGATGAGCCCGAACAGCGGACGCAGTCTGCCGGAAGCCAGCGACACCACCATCAGAATCAGTGCCGAGGGAATCCATGCGAGCATGGCGCAGGTCACCCCTGCCGCACCGCGGGTCAGAAAATATGCCTGACGGCTGACGGGCAGAGAAAACACATAGTCCACACTGCGCTTATTGAACAGATAGCCGCAGGCCGTCAGAGCTGAAAAGATTCCGGCGCCGGTGGCAAAGATTGTGGGGATGGGGTTGGAATAATTCATGAACTCTTCCACATAGTGCGCAACCGATTCGGGGTGTACGTTGCCGGATGCGATCATCAGCGCAACGGGATAAGCGAAAAACAGGATGATGGCGTATAAAAGTCCCACTGCCCAGCCGCGTTTCAGTTCCGCCGCAAAGAGCCGGGAGGAGAACCATCCGCCGGAAGTACGGGCGGTCTTAACCGATGAAACCGTCGAAGTCATAGCCTTTTTCCTCCATTTCACAGATAAAGATTTCTTCCAGGGTCAGCGGGACAAGCTCATAGAATACGGGATTCAGTGCTTCCGCCGTCCCGGTCACGGCCTCATAGCTGCCGCGGACCACCAGATTGAACACGCTGCCGCTGCGCTTGGTACTGACCACGGGCAGGTCGCCGAAGTGTCCGGCGTAAACATTTTCCGCCTCCGGTGTGCCGTTTGTGAGAACCAGCTGCACCTTATGGATGTTGCTTTTCAGTTCATCCACTTCCCGGTCAAAGAGGATACCGCCCTTGTGGAGCAGACCGATGTGGTCGCAGATATCCTCAAGTTCCCGCATATTGTGGGACGCGATGATCGGGGTCAGATTGCCGTCTGCCACTTCTTCCGCAAACAGCCGCTTGACGAACTGCCGCATGACGGGGTCAAGGCCGTCAAAGGTCTCGTCGCACAGAAGATATTTCGGACAGCAGGAAAGAGCCAGCAGGACCGACGCCTGCTTGCGCATGCCTTTGGAGAAGGTATTGATCCGGCGGTCCGCTTCCAGATTGAAAATATGACGCAGGCGGTCGTATTTTTCATCGGACCAGTGATCATAGACGCGGCGGTAATAGTCCGCCATATCCGCGATGGTGCCGTGGGGGAAGAAAAACTGATCATCGGAAAGATAGACGATCTCCTGTTTGAGTGCGGTGTTTTCATAGACCTCCCGTCCTGCGTAGGTCACCCCGCCGCTGTCCGGCAGAAGGATTCCCGCCATGACGCGGAGCAGCGTCGATTTTCCCGCGCCGTTGGAGCCGATGAGACCGAAAATGGAGCCCTGTCTGATCTCCGCCGTCACGCTGTCAAGGGACTTCACGCAGTCACGGGTCCCCACGCTGCCGAAGGTCTTGGATACGTTTGTGATCCTGATGGATGTATCGTTTATGGGAAGTGTCTGATTCATAGGATTCATTCCTCCTTTTCCACGTTCTGTGCATGATGATAAACATCGTCGATGAGTGTGATGAGTGCTTCGCGTGTGAGGCCGGCTTTCTTTGCCGCCTGCAGCTGTGTGCGGAGAAGTTCTCCCACCCGGCGCTGCTCCTGCTCCGTGATGCCCCGGATATCACCGGAGATGAAATTTCCCCTGCCGGGCAGGGAATAAATGACGTGCTGGCGTTCCAGCTCCTGATAGGCTTTCTGTATGGTATTGGGGTTGATCGCAAGCTCCGCCGCAAGCTGTCTGACGGACGGCAGATGTTCGTCGGGCTGCAGGATCCCCTGTACTGCCAGTGTCCGGATATTGTCGATCAGCTGTTCATAGATCGGTTTCCGGTCCCGCATATCCACTGTGATCATCAGGTTCGGGTCCCTCCTCTGTAGCGTTTTATCTGTACTATTTGTGTTAGTACAGTTGAATTATAGCACCCGTCAAAGGGAATGTCAAGAGGATGGGATAAATTTCCGATTTTGTTTACAATTCTGACATAAACCATCCGGCATGGGCATAAGGTGGAACAGCAGAAGCCGGAGTCTGTGCACAGGGGATGGTTTTGTGCAGAATGATATCCGTGTCCCCGCGCCCCATGACCGGCTGCGGTAGTCATAACAGAGAAAAAACGATCCGTCTGCAGCGGACCGATCAACCGGACAAAAAGGAGGATTTTCATGGAAACGAAAAGAGCAAAAACAAAATCTCATCCCGCGCCGCGGCGGGAAAATGAACGCGAAGGTACTGCGGTACCGTTCTGCCTTGCAGTTCTGCGGGCGGCAGGGACGGCGGTGCTTTTCGGTGTGCTTATATCGGCGGCGCTGTGCGCCGGGTGCATGCTGACGCCGGATCCTGGAGCCTATCCCGGCTTTGCGGGACCGGGGGTGATGCTGCTGTCCGCCCTTGTCTGCGGGATGACGGCGGCTCACCTGACCGGAAGCGGCGGACTTGCCTCCGGCGGAGCGGCAGGAGCGATCTTTTCTGCGCTGTTATGGGGGCTTTCCCTGTGTCTGCCCGGTACTTCCGGAAAGGAACTTGTTTCTTCCCTGCTTCTGACGTTCTGCTGCATTGCACTGTCCGCCCTCGGCGGGTACATCATGACCCACAGGAAACCGAAAAAGCGGAAACTGCACAGGTCATGAAAAAATGATAGTTGCACAGGACATGAAAAAAGGTCAGCCGTTTAAGGACATGAAAAAACGGCAGCACGCATCCTGTCAAAGCAAGATGCTGTGCTGCCATGTTTTCCAGACATCCGGCTGATAGCCGACCGTCGCCAGACGGCCGTTTCTCACAACGGGTGTCTTTACATAGCCGGGGTTTTCAAGAAGTTTTTCCGTGATCGCGTCGGGCAGGAGATATTTCACATCGCAGTAGTTTTTGTTCTCTTTGTCAAGAAGTCCGTCAAGACCGCCGACGGCCTGCAGAACGGAGGTCAGCTCACCTTTGGAGAATCCCTTTTCTTTTAGGTCGATGAACTGGAACCGGATGCCGCGTTCCTTGAAATAGCGCTGTGCTTTCTTGGTATCAAAGCATTTGTTGGTACCGAAAATCTGAATATTCACAGGATCAACCTGCCTTTCTGGATCAGCTTATTTGCGAAGGGAGAATATTGCCGTGCTGCCATGGATCAGAACATTTGCCGAAAAGGAACCGCTTCTCTGCGCCGAACTTGCCGTACTGTTATCCGCTGTCCTTTTTGCTGTCCTCTGGACGTTATTCCGGGTCGTTATTTCTGCACCCGGAGGCTGATGAGGGAGGCGAGAATCGCCTTGCAGAGGTCAAAGCCGATGAACGGAATCACCGCTTTTGCCAGAGCCGTTGCCACATCGCATTTCAGATAGACAGAGAACCATCCGGCACCAAAGGCATAGCAGAATACAAGGGAAACTGCTGCCGCAAGGAAGGAACGCAGGAACTTGCCGATATAGGTATTTGCCTTGATTTTTGTCCGTGCCATAGCGATCAGCCATGCCATCACGGGATAAGCCCACAAAAAGCCGCCGGTCACACCGAACAGCACGCCGGGGCCGCTCTGCATGCCGGAGAAGACCGGAACGCCGATCACACCGATGGCAAGATATGCAAGCACGGAGCCGATGGCATACACCGGCGGCAGAAGCATGCCGCAGAGATACACGCCCACAAGTCCGAGGGTAAAGGGTACCGCGCCTGTGGGAATGGAGATGATGGCAAGGACGCAGAGCACTGCGCACAGAAGGCCCGCACGGGTCAGAAGCCGGATATTTTCTCTGTTTTTGGTCATTTCGCTCATGATTTTTCAGTTTTTCCTTTCATATCGGGGTTTACAGGGGTCACGCTTTTTTCAGATGGACGGAGGTCTGGACGACTTCACCGGAGGACAGGGATTCCTCCGTTCCGTCGGGATAGCGGACACGCAGTCCGGCATTTTCGTCGATGCCGAGGGCTACAGCCGGAATCTCCGTGCTGTCTCCCATGGTGCAGCGGCGGACAAGAATCTCTCTGCCGTCAAGCAGCGACCGTCCGCGGTAGCGCTCCAGAAGGTCAGCTGAACACGGATCACAAAGCATCCGTGCCAGCCGGTTAAGAATCTCCGCGGCCAGAAGATTGCCGTCCGCCTCCCCGCCGTCCGGCGCAAAGACGGAACCTGCGATATCTGCGATCTCCGGAGGGAATCCCCCGGGCGGCGGCAGCAGATTGATGCCGATGCCCAGCACCGCATAGGCAAGCAGACCCGTTTCCAGGTCCATGCCCGCCTCGGTTAAAATCCCACAGACTTTCCGCTCGTTCATGTAGATGTCGTTGACCCATTTGATTTTCGCCGCGGAGCCGGGTCTCACCTGCTCAATCGCCTCAGAGACAGCCACAGCAGCAGCCGTTGTGATGCGCAGTGCCTGATCCACGGGCAGGGTGGGACGCAGAAGCAGGCTCATATAAAGTCCGCTGCCGGCAGGGGAAAGAAAAGATCTTCCCAACCGTCCCTTTCCCGCGGTTTGTTCTCTTGCGATCAGCACAATGCCGCCGGGAGCACCCTCACCCGCCATCTGTTTGAGGACGGTGTTGGTGGACGGCAGCGCATCCTCCACACGGAGCGTGAATGTTTCCGCTGCTTCCTTTGTCAGGTGCTTTTGAATCCGTGTTTCATGGAGATAGGCAGCCTCCTGCTTTTTCAGGCGGTATCCGCGTCTCGGAACAGTTTCGATGGGAGCGCCCTCCGCAGTCAGGGTCTGCACGGCTTTCCAGACGGCCGTTCTGGAAATTCCGAGCTTCGCTGCCAGCGTTTCGCCGGAGACATCGCCTCCGCTCTCTGCCAGAGCTGCAAGAACCTTTTCTTTGGTTGTCAGATTGTTTTCGGTCATGGTATGCCTCCGCATCTTCTGTTCTCTGTTACCATTTTACCACATCCCGCGCGCTTTGTCAACCTGTTCTGCTCTTATGGTTTACACAAAATATCCGCGTAAATTTACACAAATCGGGAACAATATTCATAATTTGACGTCAGTTCTATGGTATGATAAACTGACCAATACTGAAAGGACCCGATTTATGTCGAAATTACGTTCATTCCTTCACGCGCTGTATACGACCCCGAAGATGCCCGTGAAGATTAAAAATAAGCCGCTCCGTATTCTCTTTGCGGTCATCGGTTATCTCATTCTCGTTTTCCTGCCTGCCTACTGCACCCTGATGCTCGAATATATCCATTATGCGGCCAAGGCCCGTGCCATCCGGTTCTTTACCGAAACGACGCCGGTGCTCATCTTCGGTTTCTCGGTCATGTATCTGATCTGGTTCTGCATCCTGTGCATCTGCAAAAAAGGCTGGATCGCCTCCCTTCTGTACGGCGGATGGTTCAGTCTGGTTGCCTTTTCCGATTATATGAAGCACGCGATGACCGGGGAGTATCTCTACCCCTGGGATATCGGGCAGCAGATCGGCAATCTGGGAGAACTCAGCGGCTTTCTTACCGTGCCCTATCCGCCCCTTTATATTCTCATGACCGTGATCATCTTCGTTCTGGCTGTGATCGTGTTTTTCTCGGGAGCAGAACTGCCGCTGTGCGTGACCGTGCGTCTGCCGGTACTGCTGCTCACGGTGCTGCTTGTTTTCATGAGTGTTTCCACGCCGGAAAAGGTCACAAAGGTGCTCAACAACCACGCCCTTTATATTGAAGATACCGCCCTGCAGACCTCCAATTACAGCGCAAACGGATTTATCGGCGCGTTCACCATCAATCTGCTGTCCTCAAATGTCCAGAAGCCCGACGGCTACAGCCGCCAGATGGTGGAAACGCTCATGGAAGGCAGAGAGGCGACACCCGCGTCGGAGAATTTCAACAGCCCCGATATCATCCTGATCCTCTCCGAAAGCTTCTGGGACCCCACCAATCTGCCCGGCACGGAGTTCTCACTTGATCCTCTCGCCAATTACCGCGCTCTGTGCGCAAAGGAGAACACCGTCTCCGGACGGTTCTTCACCACCGGCTTCGGCGGCGGCACCGTCCGCCCGGAATTTGAAGTTCTGACAGGACTTTCCGCCGATTATCTCCCCTCCGGCTGTGTGCCGTGGCAGTATGTGGAATCCGGCATGGAGACCTATCTTGACACCTACAAGCAGTTGGGCTACACCGCCATCGCTGTGCATCCTTACAACTCCAGTTTCTACAGCCGCAAGACGGTCTATCCCCGCATCGGCTTTGACGAACTGCATTTTGAAGACGATATCTACCGTCTGAAAGAAGAAATCAACGTCACCATCAGCGGCAAACAGATCTCCGACGATACCTTCTGCTCCGCCATTGAGTACTATCTCGACGGTCATACCGATACTCCGGTCTTCTTATTCGGCATCAGCATGGAGAATCATCAGCCCTATCCGGACAAGTTCTCATCCTTCACTGTCACCGCGGAAAATCCAGCGTTTGACGACAGTGTCGCAAACGCTGTGCGCAACTTCACCCAGGGTGTGTATGAAGCCGATCAGTGTCTGGGGCGTCTGGCAGAGTATATCGACCAGAGAGACCGCGATACCGTGCTGATCTGGTACGGCGATCATCTGCCCACCCTCGGTGCGGGCTTCGGCGCTTATGTCCAGTCCGGCTGGGTCGGCACGTTCGGCCCCGAGGATTATGAGAAGATTTATTCGACGCCTTTCCTCGTTTACGCAAACTTTGATCTGACCGACAATCCGGTTCTCCACCGCGGTACCGACAACGATATTTCCTCCTATCATCTGCTGAACGGCGCTGCGCAGCTCATCGGCGCGCCCCGCACCGCCTATATGGATTTCCTCTCCGATTATTACGCTGCCCGTCCCTATTACAGCGTCCGTCTGCAGGGAATGCAGCTGGATGACGCAGCAGCCAAGGGGGTTTTTACCCATAAGATCCTTACCTATGACCGCATCGCAGGCGGCGGGTATTCCCAGAAATAAGAATTGTTCCCTCTCCTGCTGCCCCCAAAAGGCAGCAGGATTTTTTTGACGAAATATCGTCTGCGGGGCTTGCAAAACGTCTCTCCATCCGCTATAATTAAACCATCAGCCGCAGGATATCATCCCATGCGGCACAAGCTGACGAAAGGTGCTGAAACAAACGATGAAAACCCGCAGAAAATTTGCATTCATCGGCGCGGGGAGCATGGGCTTCACCCGCACCATCGTAAAAGACCTTCTGACCTTCCCCGCATTTGAGGACTGTGAAATCGCCCTCATGGATATCAACCCCGAGCGTCTGGACTGCATCGGTGCAGCCTGCGAAAAGATCCGCTCCTATATGGGCAAGGACGGCTGCACCATCACAAAGACCCTGAACCGCGCGGAGGCTCTTGACGGCGCGGACGGCGTGCTCTGCACCGTGTTCAACGGCGATATCGACGTGTGGCGGCATGAAATCGAGATTCCCAAGGAATACGGCGTCGATATCAACATCGGCGACACCCGTTCCGTCTCCGGCATTTTCCGTGCCATGCGCAATATCCCTCTTATGCTGGATATCTGCCATGATATCGAAAAATACTGCCCGAAGGCCGTGTTCCTCAACTATACCAACCCCATGTCCATGCTCTGCCGTGCCATGCAGACCTTTACCAAGGTTGACGTGACCGGCCTCTGCCACAGTGTCCAGGGGACCGCCCGGATGCTGGCGGAATGGCTGGGCATCCCATACGATGAGATCGACTACACCTGCGCCGGTGTCAATCATCAGGCCTTCTATCTGAAATTTGAGCATGACGGAGAGGACCTTTATCCTGCCCTGCGGGAAAAAATCTTCGGTGACCCTGTTTATTATCAGAAAGAGCTTGTCCGCAACGAAATGTTCAGACACCTCGGTTACTACGTCACCGAATCCTCCGGGCATAATTCCGAGTACAACCAGTGGTTCCGCAAGCGTCCCGACCTCATTGAGAAATACTGCACAAACAGCACCAACTGGAATCCCGGCGTGCACCGTTTCTCCCTTGATCTCCGCATCGGCCGCGTGAGCACATGGAAAAAGGAAATTGAGGACTGGACGGCACAGCCGACCCTTGATACCAAACGGTCAAACGAATACGCCGCCAACATCTTCAATGCCCGTATCGGCGACCATACGCCCTTCTGCTTCAACGCAAACGTCCTCAATGAGGGCTGTATCTCCAATCTTCCCCCGGAAACCTGCGTGGAAGTCCCCGTCATGGTGGACCGGGGCGGACTGCACAAATTCATGGTGGGAGCCCTGCCGGATCATCTCGCTATCCTTGTCAATACCACTGCCCGCATGGAAAATCTCGCCGTGGATGCCTGCATGGAAGGCGACCGCGAAAAGGTCATCCGCGCCGTTATGATGGATCCTCTGACCTCCGCCGTCTGCTCCCTTGAGGAGATCCGGGAGATGTGCGGAAAGATTTTTGACGTCAACCAGAAAATGGGTTTTCTGACAGAATTCCGCTAACCGTCAAATATACCAACGCAAGACGACAAAAAGAACTTTTTTTTGCCGAATCCGTTCTTGACAAACGCCACCGGATTCGTGTATAATATAGGTGTGATATTCATTTCTATGGATATCTGCACAACGAACTTCCCGCAACTGACGGAAACGTGGGTTCACACGATGGAAGCAGGAAGCATATAATGGAAGCCGGAGGAAATTTTCCGTCCCTTCCCTGTAACGAATTCCGGTTACATTGTCGTCCGTCTGGGCAGTCTTGTGTCATGGCACAGGACTGCCCTATCATTTTTCATACAAGAAAGGATGGAAAAAACAAAAATGTCGATGAAAAAAGCAGCGGTCATCATGGGTTCCGACAGCGATCTGCCTGTCGTCGAAAAAGCATTCGCGGTCTTTGAGGAATTCGGCATCCCCTTTGAGGTGCATGTCTATTCCGCACACAGAACCCCCGCGGAGGCAAGAGAATTTTTCACACACGCAAGAGAGAACGGTTTCGGTGTCATCATCTGCGCCGCAGGCAAGGCCGCACATCTGGCCGGAGCAGCAGCCGCAGGCACGACCCTTCCCGTCATCGGCATTCCGGTGAAGTCCTCCACCCTTGACGGTCTGGATGCGCTTCTCTCCACCGTTCAGATGCCCTCCGGCATCCCGGTTGCCACCGTCGCCATCGACGGTGCGGCAAACGCAGCACTCCTCGCCGCTCAGATCCTCGCAGTCAATGACGCAGACCTTGCCGACAAGCTCGATGCCTCCCGCAAAAAGGGTGCTGAGAACGTGCTCGCCAAGAACCGCGCGATTGAAGAAAAATACAACCACTGATATCCCATCCCATCATTCATAAATCAAAACAAAAACAACAAAGGAGTTTACTATCATGGAAAAGCTGCAGCAGTTATACGAAGGCAAAGCAAAGAAAGTTTACGCAACCTCCGATGAGAACCTTCTCATCGTCGATTACAAGGATGATGCCACCGCATTCAACGGTCTGAAGAAGGGCACCATCGCAGGCAAGGGCGTCATCAACAACAAGATGTCCAACTTCCTCATGCAGCTCCTCGAGAAGAAGGGCGTTCCGACCCACTTCTGCGAAGAGATCTCCGACCGTGAGACCGTCGTAAAGAAGGTTTCCATTGTTCCGCTGGAAGTCATCATCCGCAATGTTTCCGCAGGTTCCTTCTCCAAGAAGTACGGCGTTGAGGAAGGCATTGTCTTCGACGAGCCGACCATCGAGTTCTCCTACAAGAACGACGAACTGGGCGATCCGCTGCTCAACGCTTATCATGCAATCGCACTGAAGCTCGCTACCCGCGACGAAATCGAACTCATCAAGAAGATGGCCTTCACCGTTGACCAGGTCCTCACCGAGTACTTCCTGGGCCTCGGCATCCGCCTCGTTGACTTCAAGCTGGAGTTCGGCCGCCTCGCTGACGGTACCATCGTCCTCGCTGACGAAATCTCTCCCGACACCTGCCGTCTGTGGGACGTCAAGACCAACGAAAAGCTGGACAAGGACCGTTTCCGCCGCGATATGGGCGGTGTTGAGGACGCATACAACGAAGTCATGAAGCGCCTCATGGGCAACAAATAAGGAGTACACACAATGGGTGGTTTTTTCGGAGCAGCCTGTCATGAAGACTGCGTCATGGACGTCTTCTTTGGTGTTGACTATCATTCCCACCTGGGTACCCGCCGCAGCGGTATGTCCTGCATCAACCCGGAAACCGGTTTTCAGCGGTTCATTCATTCCATTGATAACTCCCCTTTCCGCACCAAATTTGAGGACGACATCCAGAAGATGCAGGGCAATTCCTGCATCGGCTGCATCAGCGACTATGATCCCCAGCCCCTTCTCATCCGTTCCAACCTCGGTACCTATGCGCTGATGACCGTCGGCGTCATCAAGAATGCCGATTCCCTCATTGATCAGTACCTGACCTTCTCCAGCGGCCATCTGACCGCGATGAACGGCGGCAAGATCAATATGACCGAGCTGATCGCAGCGCTGATCAACCAGAAGAGCACCTTCCAGGAAGGCATCCGCTTCGCACAGTCCGTCATTGAAGGCACCGCCGACATCATCATCCTCTGTGAGGACGGCTCTATCATCGCAGCCCGCGACAAGCTGGGCCGCCTGCCGGTGATCCTCGGCAAGAAGGAGGGCGGCTACTGCGTCACCTTCGAGGATTTCGCCATGTACAAGCTGGGCTATGTGTTCCACAAGGAACTGGGCCCGGGCGAAATCGTCCGTTTCGACGCCGATAAAGTGGAAGTCCTCGTTCCCCCGGAAAAGAAGAAGCGCATCTGTGCGTTCCTCTGGACCTACTACGGCTATCCGAATGCCGTTTATGAAGGCGTCAACGTCGAGGCCATGCGTATGCGCAACGGCCAGATCATGGCAAAGGCCGACCGTGAGGACGGCATCGCCCAGAACATCGACTACGTCTGCGGCGTTCCGGATTCCGGCGTTCCCCACGCCATCGGCTATTCCAACGAAAGCCATGTTCCCTTTGCAAGACCTTTCATCAAGTACACACCTACCTGGCCCCGCAGCTTCATGCCCACCAACCAGTCCGTGCGCAATCAGGTCGCAAAGATGAAGCAGATCCCCGTCCATGAACTGATCGAGGGCAAGAAGCTCCTGTTCGTTGACGACTCCATCGTCCGCGGCACCCAGCTGCGTGAAACCGTTGAGTTCCTTTATGCCAACGGCGCAGAAGAAGTCCACATGCGTTCCGCCTGCCCGCCCATCATGTTCGGCTGCAAGTATCTGAACTTCTCCCGTTCCAACTCCGACATGGAGCTGATCGCCCGCAGAACCGTTCAGGAGCTGGAAGGCGATGAGGGACAGCGTCATCTCGATGAATACTCCGATGCCAAGACCGAGCGCGGCAAGGCTCTGCGTGCAGCCATCTGCAAAGAGCTGCAGCTGACCTCCCTCCAGTTCCAGTCGGTCGAAGGTGTCATTGAAGCCATCGGTCTGCCGGAGGATGAAGTCTGCACCTACTGCTGGACCGGCAAAGAATAAGAAACGACTTTTCACCTATTATCATAAAAAGAGAGGTAACTCCCTATGAATACGAATTCCCGTTCCGAATCCTACGCAGCAGCCGGTGTTGATATCACCGCCGGCTATAAGGCCGTTGAGCTGATGAAGGCTCACATTGCGCGTACCATGACCCAGGGCGTCGCTTCCGATATCGGCGGCTTCGGCGGTCTGTTCGCGCTGGACCTGGATACCCTCGGCGTGAAAAAGCCGATCCTGGTCTCCGGTACCGACGGTGTCGGCACCAAGTTAAAGCTCGCATTCCTCATGGACAAGCATGATACCGTCGGTATCGACTGCGTTGCCATGTGCGTCAACGACGTCATCTGCTGCGGCGCAAAGCCCCTGTTCTTCCTCGACTACATTGCCTGCGGCAAGAACGTTCCCGAGAAGATCGCTGCCATCGTTTCCGGTGTTGCAGAAGGCTGCGTCCAGTCCGATTCCGCTCTGATCGGCGGTGAGACCGCGGAAATGCCCGGTTTCTATCCCATCGACGAATACGACCTCGCCGGCTTCTCCGTCGGTGTTGTCGACCGCGACAAGGTGCTCAACAATAAGGAAATGGTTCCCGGCGACGTCATCATCGCTCTGCCCTCCTCCGGTGTGCACTCCAACGGTTTTTCCCTCGTCCGCAAGGTCTTCGACGTTGAAAACGCCGACATCAAGTCCCCCTGCGAAGCACTGGGCGGCAAGTCCATCGGTGAGACCCTGCTCACCCCCACCAAGATCTATGTCAAGCCCATGACCGCACTCTTTGAGAAGATCCCCGTCACGGGCGTCACCCATATCACCCGCGGCGGCTTCTATGAGAACATTCCGCGTTCCATTCCGGACGGTCTGTGCGCTTCCATCGACAAGTCCGCTGTCCGCATCCTTCCCATTTTCGATCTGATCGCCAAGACCGGCAATATCCCGGAGCGCGATATGTTCAACACCTTCAACATGGGTGTCGGCATGAGCATCGTTGTTGCCAAGGAAGACGCCGAAACCGCCCTTTCCGTCCCGCATGAGCAGGGCGAGGACGCTTACGCCATCGGCGAGACCGTTGCAGGCGACGAGACGATC
>JAKSPR010000190.1 GCA_024404655.1 Clostridia bacterium
GTATTATCCGTCTCTCGCGGCCCGCAAAGCGCTCCATATCGAAAACGACGAAAGCGACCTGACCGATTTTCTCGTCGTGCCGGGTGAGGAGATCCATCTGCCCTTAAACGACGTTCACTACGTCAATTTCGGCGGCAAATTCAGTATCAACGCCCTTGTTACCCCCAGCAGAAACGAGGAGGCCGGAACCGACCTCTCCGTCCGCTCCCAGATCGAAGACTGCCCGCCTACTATGACCCGGGAAGAATTTGAAGCCATGGTCCGCGAGCGCGCCAAGAGCGTTCCCCGCGAACTCGAATCCGAACGGCTGAGCTTCGCCGCAGCACAATGGATCTATGAGATGGTACAGAAGGCAGAAGGTCTCGGCATCTTCCCGCATCCCTACTGGCTCTGCAGCACCATGCAGCTGTCCGAGGACTATACCTATTTCTTCTATGAGCAGCATCCCTTTGACGCTTTCGAGGTTCTGGGCGGCGAGAACTACTATCAGCACAACGGCTTCCAGACCAGCTTCTATTACGAGATGAAGGCAAAGGGCATCGACTATCCCGTGGTCGGCAGCACCGACAGCCACGGTTCCACCGAGCATAACCGCAATGCGCTGATCTGCTCCACCATCGTTTTCTCACCGGAAAACAAGACGGAGGAGCTGATTGCCTCCATCAAGGCAAAGTACTCCGTTGCCGTTGACAGCATCAGCCGTGAATACCGTCTGGTCGGCGATTTCCGTTGGGTCAAGTACGGCTCATTCCTTATGGAGGAATGGTTCCCCCTGCACGACAGATTCTGCGCGGCAGAAGGACTTTACTTAAAGCAGTACGTCACAGGCGATGAATATGCCGAGGATGTCCTGCACTCGATGAAGGGTCAGATCCCCGCCATGCTGCGGAAATATTTTGATATTGTGGAATAAACAAGTATAGAAGTGGATGAATTTGATACAATTCAAGACAAAACAGGATAAATATTGTTATTATGCCGTTTTGCATACTTGCATATTCTGCATATCCATGATATAATATCATTCAGTATTTATTTAATAAACATTTATGCTGTGCAATGATTGCACGGCATCGTAATAGGAAAGGATGGCCCCCAGTCATGAAGAAAACTTCATTGCGCATTCCCTGTCTTTTGATCGCACTTCTCTCCGCGACCTCCTTTGCCGTTTCCTGCGGTTCTGCCGAACCCGTCGGAAACGCTGACAGCACCGCACCCGTCGCCAATAACCCGGTTGAGACCGAACCTGCTGAAACCGAAGAACCCCGGATCCTCGCCGATCTGCCCGAGCGCGATTTCGGCGGCTATGAATTCAAAGTTCTCCACTGGATGATGGACGGCTGGGAGACCCGTGCTGCCCGCGACATCTATGCCGAAAAGGAAAACGGCGATACCCTCAACGATGCAGTCTATAAGAGAAACACTACCGTCGGTGAGCGCTTCAACATGAAGGTCACCATGGAGAACGTTGACTTTGCACAGATGAACAACATGGTCAAGAAGGCCGTCACCGCCGGTGACGACGCTTATGACCTTGTCTATATCCGTCTTTATGAAGGTAAGTCCCTGATGACCACCGGTGTCTTTCTGAACATCGCTGCTCTGCCTTATGTCGATCTGAGCAAGCCGTGGTGGGATGCAAACCTGGTAAGTGAGCTTTCCTATGACGGCAAACTGTATATGGCAGCATCCGATATCAACATCGAAGATAAGAACGCGACTGCAGGTATCCTTTTCAATAAGGCTCTTGCTTCCAACTACGATGTCGAGAACCTCTATGAGCTCGTCAAGCAGGGCAAGTGGACCATCGAAAAGATGAAGGAAATCTATTCCAATGTTTCCACTGATATCAACGGTGACGGCGTTATGGATGAAAACGACCTGTGGGGCTTCCTCGGCGCCCGCGACGTTGCTCCTTCCTTCTTCCTCGGCGGTATGGGCCGCTTCACCAACTGGGACAAGGACGGCAATCTGGTCGATGTCTTCAACACCGAGCACAACATCGCTCTCAGCCAGAAGATCTACGATGTCATGATGGACACCGCAAACTTCTATAACCACCACACCGGTACCCAGAACGCTCCTGCCACCGACGATAACGAGTACCGCGATATGTTCGCAGGCGGTCACGGTCTGTTCTTCTGGGCAAGACTGGATGAAGTCTCTGCGCTTCGTTCTCTGGAAACCGACTTCGGTATTCTCCCCACTCCGAAATATGATGAGGCACAGGAGAACTACGCGAGCCTTGTCAGCCAGCACATCACTGCTCTTATGACCGTTCCTACCACCGCATCCGATCCGGAACGTACCGGTATCATCCTCGAGGCTCTGGCTGCGGAATCCAAGTATACCGTCCAGCCCGCATACTATGATATCACCCTGAAGAGCAAGGCTCTGCGTGACGACGACTCCGCAGAAATGCTCGATATCATCTTTGCAAACCGTCACTATGACTTCGGTGAAATGTTCGACTTCGGCGGCTGGTCCTCCGAATTCGTCAGCGTTATGGAGAGCAAGACCAAGAATGTCACCTCCTCCTACGAAAAGAAGGTCAAGGCGATCACCAAGGACATCGACAAGATGCTGAAGGCACTCATGGAAATGGAATAATTCCGATACACAGAAACGAACCGGCTGTCAGATGGCAGCCGGTTCGCTGTTTTTGGGGGAGGATTATTCTGTTTCAAAGATCGCTTTGATGGTTTCCTCATCCGACCAGCCGTGGGGACAGGCGTCGGAGTGGGTGTTGGCAGAGTAGTCATAGCGGTCACAGCCGGTCAGACACCGGTGAGAGGGCATCTGCACCCAGCCCTCGGGATAACGGTCGTTCACCCACTTGCGGATATAGGGCAGAAACTCCGCGCGGTAGTCGGCGGGGAGCTTTGCAAACCAGGAAATTTCGTCGTAACCCCACGCATAGTGAGAATCCACCGTGGCCTCACCCGGTGTCGGCGAAATACCGAAATTATCGAATTCCACGAGGAATGGGCGGCAGAGGCCGTCTTTTTCATTGAACATACTGTCAAGGTAGCCTTCTTCGCAGACGCAGTGCAGATGCTCTTCCGGGATCTCTTTCAAACGGATGGGGAAGGCGTTATAGTCAAACATGGTCTCATCCTGCCTCAGCCAGCCAAGGGTATGGGCGTCGATGAGCACATAGTGTCTGCGGGCGTGAACGGAGCCGAAGGCACGGATCTTATCAATGACCTTATGCCAGCAGGCAAAATCCTTGTCATCCCGACCGATCATGCACACCTGACCCAGATGGATGGCCTCGGCTCCCGCAAGGATATACTCCGCGGAACGGTAGAAGAACCAGAGCTGAGCCTCTTCTTTGGTGATATCCGGAACCCCTGTCTGCTTCATGCCCCAGACGTCATCGGGCTTATCGGTAAAGCGCATGGCGTCAAAGGAGAAATTCCGGTCCTCTGCGGGAAGATCAAAAGCTTCAAAAACGTATGCGGGGATTTTTGTGGCTTCAACGAAAGGACGATAGATACATTCAAAGACGCAGGCCTGAAAGATGAACTCCGGATCGACCTCATGACCGCGGGCAAAGCGGGCTTTGGCAAAAGCGAAATGCTCCGGGTCGGGTACGCTGTCCGCCCAGACATAAGAGGCGCGGCCGATGAACTTGGCACCCTCATTTTTCAGCATCCGCAGATCGTCTTCAAAGGTTTCGGAACAGCGGTTGTTGTCATAGCCGATGCCGATATGGGTCACGGCGCGGGATAAGTAGTTGTTCAGGACTTCCCGGCTCATCGGGCCGTCAAAGGTGAAGTTTTTCTTTGTCATGTTTGATTCCTCCCGGATGAAATATCGGATGAAACTATTGTATCATAGGTTTTTGTTTCTGTCAATGCACAAAAACGAAGTATCGGGGGACATAAACGGAGGGTTTATAACGGTGCGGATGTGTTTCTGCCCTCGGCTTGATTTAGTTTTTATCCGGCTAATGTGGGGTGACCGGCAAGGGCTTTGCGGTCGCCCTTGCATGCTTCGCATAGCATTCTGTCTTGATATGTGTGTTTGGGGGTGTTTGAGACGGGCTGGTTGAACTGTAACGGGGGAGCAGGAAAGCGCTCTTCTTTTTTCCGCATTGGGGTTGACAAGGCAGTTTTTATTGTTTATAATGGAATCAAAGAAATTCGTACTGCAAAGGAGAATACCCATGCTTGACAATCTTGCCTTTATCCGTGATTTCATGGATCACTATCAGTACCCCGAGGACGCAAAGAAGACCTTTCTTGCGCTGCAGAAGGAATTTGCCGAGGATAAGGCTTTCGGCGACCGGATGGAAGCCATCGTAAACGGTTATCTGTTCCCCGAAACGGAAGGGCTCAGCGAAGCGCTGAACGCCTGCACCGCGCTTGCGGAAGAACGCGGCATCAGCCCGTACACCATGCACTTCATGTTCCTTCTGAACTGTATGCCCGTCATGAAGGAGCGCTACGAAGCAGCCGGACTTTCCGATGAGCTTTACTATACCATGATGGATGATCTGCGCTGCAAGCTGCTTGAATGTCTGGAGTGCAAAGGAGTTCCCGGCACCTTTGTGGCATGGTGGAATGACGGCACGATGAAGCTCACCCGGTTCGGTCTCGGCCGCTTCCAGTATGAATTCACAAGCTTCCATGGAGATAAACCCTTTGTGACAAAGAGCGGGAAGATCATCCGCCCCGGTGACAGGCTCATCAACTTCCATATCCCGGCAAACGGCACACCGCTGACGGATGAGGTCCGCATGGATTCCTACCGCCGGGCTTATGCGTTCTTCCGCGCGCAGAATCCGCAGTCTGACGATCATGAGCTGGTCTTCTGCTGCCATTCGTGGCTTCTGTTCCCGAAACACGCAGAATTTCTGCCGGAGAACTCCAACATCCGGAAATTCCTTTCGGATTTTGAGATCGTCAGCAGCGAAGAAAAGGATTATTTTGATGATAACTGGCGGGTGTTCGGACGATATGCCGATCTTCCCGCAGACAAGCTGCCCCGTGATACGGCGCTCCGCCGTGCTTATGCCGACTGGCTGACGGCAGGAAACAAGACCGGCGAGGGCTATGGCGTATTCGTCTTTGACGGTGAAAAGATCGTCCGCTGACAAGGGGGACTGTGTATGAACGTCAACACTTATCCGGGCGGTACGCCCTTATCAAATGCCGATCTGCTACCGAAATGGAAACAGGACAGCGAAGTACGTCTCATCCGCGCCGATGAAGACGGATTGTTATTCACCCCCGACTGGTTTTCTTCCCTCGTTCTTGTGGAGATTCACCCGGAGATAGCCACGTCGGAGGGGACTCTTGCCTCTATGGTACCGATCCTCGATCATCTTGCCGCCATGGGTGTGAACGGTATCTGGCTGACCCCGATCTACAAAAAAGGCCCCGGCGGCAACGGCTACGGCAACTGGGGACCCCATACCCTCGAACCCGCCGTCACAGGCTGTGAAGATACGGAGGAGGGCTGGCGGCGTGTGGCTGCTTTCATCGCGGAAGCTCACAGACGGAACATCCGTGTTTTCCTCGATATTATTTCCTGGGGCGTTGTCCATTCCGCACCGCTGATTGGAGAGCATCCCGACTGGTTCCGGGGTGAAGCATGGGGCGGAGCCGCCTTTGACTGGGAAAACGAGGACTTCCGGGCCTGGTTCATCGAAACCTGTATTGAAAATATCCTGAAATCCGGTGCGGACGGCTACCGCTGCGACTGCGAACCGGGCTTCTCCGGCTACCGCGTTTTTGCGGAGATCCGTATCCGGCTGCTGGCCATGGGCAGAAAGATCGCCGTTATTGCCGAGGAATCCTCCGAGCGGCGGGGAACCTACGACTGCGAACAGGACGGTGTCACCGGCTGGATTGACTGGTCGAGAGGCGATCAGTACCAGAACCC
>JAKSPR010000191.1 GCA_024404655.1 Clostridia bacterium
GCGCGTTCGATCTATGCGTTCCTGGCGCTCATGCTCCTCCATCAGATAGCCCACTACCAGCGTCGCGATGACTATGGTGACAGGAAGAAAGGCCAGTTCCTGAAAGAGGTAAAAGGCGGTAGTTTCCGGCTGGCGGAAGTTCTTTGATACCTGTGTCGTTGCAGACAAGTAGACCCTGTCTCCCCTCACCGCATGGAGCATTGCAGATCTCGTCCGCACCACAGGCATCGGAAAAGCGGAACTCAAAGAGCTCATTTCCTCCGTCGATACGGAAGCCAAAGCAAACAGTCTCCCCTTTGATTATACGTATCTTTACAACACCCTGCGGAACAATCCCCTTGGTGATACCCTTTACGACAAGATCAACGAAGACAATATCTTCTGCGGCATCACCCTCCGTATCTTCACAAAGAACTGATTTTCAAAAAAATTCTTCTTCATGATTCTTATATAGATTATATTCCGTCCGGTTTGAGAGAGAGGCCGGACGGGATGCCTGGCCCGCTGCGGTGTCCTCCCCGCAGCGGGCATCCTTTTTTCTTTTTTTCTTGACAAAACAAAACACCCGTGTTATAATTTCTTTACTTTATTACATTAAGGGGATGACGTTTTTGGATCATACTACGAACACTGCACGCAGAACGCTGTTTGCTGTTCTTGCGCTGACACTCACCGCGTCCTGTTTCTTTTCCTGCGGCGATTCAGAGACACCCGCCGCTGATACGGCAAAGGATGAAACTGCCGCACAGGACACCGTAACGGAAGCCGTTACCCTGCCCGCTGACTACGCCGTTGCCGATATTCCCGCTGATGCGGATTATGACGGTCACACCTTCATGTTTCTCATCACAGGCAATACAGAAAACAACTGGCAGAAAAACGATTTTGCCGCAGACAGCGAAACCGGCGAAGCCTTCAACGACGCCCGCTATGCCCGCAACCGTGCCATTGAGGAAAAGCTGAACATCCATATCGCCACGGATGAACAGTACGGCGGCACGAAAGGCAAAGGCACCGGCTACACCACCATCAACAAATGCGTCATGGCAGGTGATACCACATACGATGCCGGCATGATTGCAGGTTATGACTGCGCGACCCTCGCCTACAGCGGCATGCTTTATGACTTATATGATATGCCTTACGTTGATCTGACCCAGCGCTGGTGGGATCAGCGTATCAACGAAGATCTGACCATTGCAGGCAGGCTTTACTACACCACCGGTGATATCAGCACCGCAGACAACGATGCAACCGGCGCAATCCTGTTCAACAAGAAGCTGATGTCCGAATATGACCTCGGCGATCCATACGAGCTTGTCAGAAGCGGCAAATGGACCATTGACAAGCTGGGGGAAATGGCCTCCGGCGTGGCGGCAGACCTGAACGGCGACAGCCAGTTCGACAGTGAAGACCGCTACGGCGCGATCATCTGGGACGACACCATGATGGGTATCATCAATGCCACAGGTGAAAAATGCTGCACCGTCCAGAAAGACGGCACCCTCGCCCTGTCTCTTTACAATGACCGTGTACTCACCATGTTTGAGAAGTACCGTGATGCGTTCTACGATCCCCAGATCAGCTACGCTTATCAGCGTGTCAGCTACGATATCACGACCCCCGTCAGCATGTTCTCAAACGATCAGTCCCTGTTCTTCATGCAGCTGCTCGACCTTGTAACCTATTTCCGCGATATGAAGACAGACTTCGGTATTCTTCCTCTTCCGAAACTGGATGAACAGCAGGACCGCTATTATTCCACCATCGGTTCCTGGCATTCCGTCTTCCTCTGTGCCCCCACCGTACAGGAAAACGCAGAACGCACCGGTGTCATTCTGGAAGCACTTGCGGCGGAATCCTACAACACTGTCACCCCGGCATACTATGAAAAGACGCTGGTCGGCAAGTACATCCGCGATGATGACAGTGAAGAGATGCTGGATATCATCCTGTCCTCCCACGTCTACGACCTTGGCTGGTTCTATCAGATCGGCAAATACTGTGATGAAGTCCTTTACCTCTGGTGGTACAAGAGAACCGACTTCACCTCCATGTACGAAAAGCATCTGAAAGAAGCAAACCGGGATATCGAAAAGATCAACGCCGCATTTGCGGAACTGAACACATAAAAAAGCATCAAAGCAGAAACAAACCGCAGGTTCCCGGGATGAGAACCTGCGGTCATTTTATATTCGATTAACGGAAGAATCAGTTTTCGTAAAAGATCTGTGCAAGGGGGCTGTCCTTGGAGAGGAACAGGGTGTTGCCGCCGTTGACAAGGCTGGCTTTTGCGGCGTCGAGGCTGCGGACGAAGCTGTAGAACTCAGCGCGGTCTGCATCGTTGTAAGCCGCGGAGAGGATGCGCATGTACTCTGCTTCGCCCTCCGCAATGGTGATCTCGGCCTGTGCCTTTGCCTCGGAGACGATGATTTCAGCCTCCTTGTCGGCCTCGGAGCGGATCTTCTTTGCTTCACTTTCGCCTTCTGCGGTGTAGCCTGCGGCGATATTCTGACGCTCGGAGATCATACGCTGATAAACAGCGCTCTTGTTGTCGTCCGGCAGGTCGAGGTGCTTGGTCTCGACAGCCAGAAGCTCGATACCGTACTGCTTGACGCTGTCCACGACGGAAGCGGTGATATCCTGTGCCAACTGACCGTCACGGCCGGTGATGACCTCGGTCTGGGTACGGGAAGAAATGACGTTCTTCATCGCATTATAGGTCAGGGTCTCGATGCGGGCCTCGGCATTGCCGACGGAGCCGTTCAGGGTCTGGATGAAGAGCTGAGGGTCGGAGATTCTCCAGAGGGCGAAACTGTCTGCGGTCATGGTCTTCTTGTCTTTGGTAATAACGTCGGAGACCGGGAGGTCATAGATCAGCTCCATATTCGGGAGGGTCTCTCTTGTCTGAATGAAGGGGACCTTGAAGGTGAGACCCGGTTCGGAGCGGATGGAAATGACCTTGCCGAACTGGCGGATGACGGTATATTCATTGGGCATCGTCACGACCCAGCACTGGGAGATGGCGAGATAGAGGACAAAGACAATCGCAACGATGAGGATCAGCTTTCCGTTGCCCTTTTTGGTCTGTGCTGCTGCCATAAGTCTGTTACCTTCCTTTCTTACTTCTTTGCACCGTCAATATCGAACATATTGAGGGTGTTGCCGTTTTCGTCCTGAATGATGACGCGCATGCCGGGGAGGATATTCTCCATCGCCTCGAAATACATTCTCTGGCGGGTGATATCCGGGAAGCGGCGGTATTCTTCATACATGGAGTTGAAGCGGGCGACCTGACCGTTAGCCTCGTTGATACGGGCCTGCTTGGTTGCCTCTGCACGCTGCAGCAGCTGGTCTGCTTCTGCCTCTGCTGCCGGAATCTGTTCGGACTTATACTTGTTTGCGTTGTTGAGGGCGGTTTCCGCACCCTGCTTTGCGTTTTCGACTTCCTTGAAGGCTGCGAGGACTTCATTGGTGGGGGGCTCTGCATCCTGAATGGTGGCGTTGACGACCTGCAGGCCGATGCCTTCCTTTTCAAGACGTGCTGCGAGCTTATCCTTGACCTCACTCTGGATCTGGTTCTTACCGGTGGTGATGACGTCGTCGACATTATAGGTACCGACGGTATCACGGATATAGCTGAGGGCCAGGGTCTTGAGCACCTCTGCCGGTTCCTCTGCGTGATAGAGGTACGCAATCGGATCGGTAACGCGGTATTCCAGATAGAAGTCCACGTTGACGAAGTTGTAGTCCGATGTGATCATCAGGCTCTCGTCGGTGATGGAAGCGTTGGTATACGGGTCATAGCCGATGGGCAGACCGAAGATCGTCATATTGACCTTCTCTACCTCCTGCACAAAGGGAATCTTGAAGTGCAGGCCGGAAGTAGTGACCGCCTGGGGGGTACCGAAGGTGGTGACAACGGCGTTTTCCTGCTCGCCGATGGTATAGAATGAGTTCAGGACCACAGAGGCGGCGATGAGGATCAGCAGGATGACAACAGCACCCTTGATGACCTTTGCCGGGCTCGGCGGCGCTTTCTTCGGCTGTGCAGCTTCATAAGCATAACCATTCATGTTCTGATTCATAGTATTTCGTTCCTTTCCAGTATTGGCACGGGAAAATTTTCCGTGTTCCTTTTACTTGCAATTATAATACCACATCTTCTGCATCCTGTCAAGTGATTTTATGAAAAATCCTGAATATTTTTTGTGACAGACACATCCTGCGGATCATGAGGTGCTCACCGCACAAAATTCGTCCATGCGTGACGCTCTTTTTCGGGAAGACCGTACTGTGCTTTGCCGAGAGCGATGCTCTTGCAGAGGAAGGCCATATTCCGGGCGAGAGTGCGCATCATCTGGGTGCCCTCTTCATCCTGCATGGCTTCCTCCGCGCTGTTTCCGTGGATGCCGTTCCAGTACTGGCCGGAGGCGATGGGCATGCCGCTGATGCCGAAATACTTGTTCAGTTCATCATAGGTCGCGGTCAGGCCTCCTCTGCGGGCAGAGCAGACAGAGGCGCCCACCTTCATGGTGGTATCAAACTGAATCGAGTAGAACAGTCTGTCCAGCAGTGCAATCAGCGTGGCATTTGCCGAAGCATAATAGACCGGGCTGCCGAGGACCAGGCCGTCGGCTTCACGGAATTTCTCCGCAACCTCATTGACGATATCGTCAAAGGCGCACTTTCCGTGCTCCGCGCAATAGCCGCAGGCGACGCAGCCGCGGATAGCCAGTTTCCCTATGTGGATTACCTCGGTTTCGATTCCTTCTTCTGCGAAGACTTTGCACATCTCGGAAAGAGCCAGTGCAATGGTTCCGTCCTTTTTCGGGCTGCCGTTGAGAAGCAATATTTTCATGGTAAATCTCTCCCTGTATGATTTTGTTTTCATCATCATACCATGAAATGAAGGATTTTTCAAGGGATATCGGAAAATCAGTCCCGGATAATTCCCGCAGCACCGATTGATTTTCCTGGGAGACTGTGTTATAATATAGATAAATACAACACAACAGGAGGACATTCCCATGCCATGCACCACGGTTCTTGTCGGTAAAAAAGCGTCAAACGACGGTTCAACCATGATCGCGCGGACAGATGACGGTTCCTTTGACGTCAAAAAGCTGATCGTCATCGACCCCAAAGACCAGCCCCGTACCTACACCAGCGTGATCGGTCATCTGACCGTCACCCTGCCGGATAATCCCATGCGCTATACATCCTGCCCCAATGTTGACCCTCATGAAGGCGTATGGCCTGCCACCGGCATCAACGAAGCCAACGTCGGCATGACGGCGACGGAGACCATCACCACCAATCCCCGTGTTCTCGCCGCTGACCCGATGGTACAGTATCAGAAGGCCGCAAACGAAAACGAAAAGGATACCCCCGGCGGCATCGGAGAAGAGGATCTCTGCCTGCTCGTCCTGCCCTATATTCATTCCGCAAGAGAAGGCGTGCTCCGTGTCGCAGCTCTTTTGGAGGAATACGGTACCTACGAATCCAACGGCATGGCCTTCAATGATGAAAACGAGATCTGGTGGCTGGAAACCATCGGCGGTCACCACTGGATCGCACAGCGCGTCCGGGATGACGAATGTGTCATCATGCCCAACCAGTTCGGTCTGGACCGCTTCGATTTCGACGACGCCTTCGGCGAACAGAAAGAAAATCTCTGCTCGGCAGATTTAAGAGAATTCATCGCTGAAAATCATCTCGATCTGAATCAGGGGGAGACCTTCAATCCCCGTCTGTGCTTCGGCTCGGTTCTGGACCGTGACCGCATCTACAACACTCCCCGCGGATGGTTCATGGGACGCTTCCTCTGTCCGACCCTTTACCGTTGGGACGGTCCCGACGCGGATTTCACGCCGGAGAGTTTTGA